>NZ_JBSVXG010000017.1:0-55098 GCF_054070595.1 Pseudomonas sp. SDO55104_S430
ACATCATTGCTGAATGACACACCGCTTTCGCGAGCAAGCCCGCTCCCACAGGGTTCTGTGTACACCTGAAAAATGAAAAAGCCCGATGCCATCGCTGACATCGGGCTTTCGTACATCCGGCAAACGCTTACTCGCCGAGAATCTGACCCACAGTCGGATCCTTGAACAGACGCGTCAGCGCATCGCTCAACACATCGCTGACCAGCTTGGTGTTGGTCTCCTGGTTCGGCGCCATGCCGAAACGCTGGTCCAGGGAGGCGCCGTAACGGCCGCTGTAGCGGCGGTTGGCGTTCTGCACGTCGGAGCGGAAGGTCGCGCCGATGGTTGCCTCAGTCACGTACATGCCCTCTTTAGGCGACTGATACTTCAGCTCGGCCAAGGTCACGGTCAGTTGCGGAGCGTTCATCGCATTCGCGGTCGGGGTGAAGCCCAGCAGGCGGACGGCGGCTTCGGCCTGAGCCTGCAATTTCGGCAGAATCTGCTGGCCCTGCACGGTGATCGCGCTGGTTTCCGGGTACAGGCCGCCACGGGTGCCCAGGGTTGGCGACGGACGACCGTCGACCACACGCACCACCACCGGCTGACCATGACCTACCGGGGCAAGTTGCGCCGTCAGCTTCGGTTCCGGATTCAGTTGTTGCGGACTGTGGGCGCAGCCGACCAGCGTCAAGCTGGTCACAGTGATCAAACCGAACAACAGGCGTTGCAACATGCTCTTCTCTCCATAATCAGGCACAAACAGGTCGGCAGTATAGCGGTGGGCCGCCACGACGAACCAGTGCAACAATCAAGGATAACTCCTACATACCTTTCGGATTTATCACCTGTCACAGAGCTGTCACCGCCCATACACTCGCACGTCATGCCGCTCTGACAACCTTTGTCGCATATACCTCGAAAGGTTCCCCGCCATGCGTTTTCTTATCTCATTATTCGCCCCACGCCCACTTCATCGCTGCTTCGCCCTGCTCGATCGCAATGGTCATTGCCAGGCATTCAAGCAATGCAGCCTGCAGCCCATGGGTGACGGATGGGTGGAAATCGAGGAAATTCGCCTCAACTGGCTGCATCAGCCGCTACCCGCCAGCGCCCGAGTCGTCCAGCAACAGGCACGCCCACGGGTACGACAACTGTTGACCACCTGACCGGATGCCTAATAAAAGTCATTCAACACGCCCATTTCCCTGCGTTTCTTAGATACAATCTCCCCCCGATTATAAGGACGTCTCCTGATCGGGCCTCGCAACACCGTCAATGCTCCGGCATTGGCACTCCGCACCGCCCACAGAGAGCCGCCCACACAGATCGAGTGAAGCTGGCGCGCTTGCTGTTCCTCTGGCAAAACCTCCACTTTTCGCGAATCTGCAGAGCTGTCATTACGCTCGGTCACTGAGCTGTTTGCCCGATTTGCCCGTCATGCATTCCCTGGCGGCCAACCCTGCGGGCACGGTGCCAGGCTGGGACAGCCCTTTTTTGAGGTTCACGTCTTCAAAAGAGCGTGAAAAAAACGGGTTTTCACAACTTCACAAGAGTGTGGCGAGCAAATGAATAGTTTTGCGTCTGGATATGCACCATTAGCGTCTACATCAGCCCGACGACACAGGACCGAGTACCTCACTAATACCGGAGCCTGAAGCCTGTCCGCTACGGATTTGGTTGCACGAACGGATGTATCGACCATAAGTCGAATTGTCAGTCGCCCGTCGAAATGAGTTCATGTGAACTCTGATTAGACCCGGCAGGCAGCGTCCGTCGAAGTTGCAAAAAATTGCGAAGATTCGGACATGGCGATCCTGCCATGGGTACCTGGGGCAAACAGACACGCCCCGTCACTCCTGGCAGCCATGCCGTCAATTTGGTGCTGCAGATTTTGGAGACGCGTTAAATGGCGCATAACGAAGCAGTCGACGTAGTACTGGTAGGGGCCGGCATCATGAGTGCCACCCTCGCAGTACTGCTCAAAGAGCTCGACCCCGCGATCAAGCTGGAAGTCGTCGAGCTGATGGATTCCGGTGCCGCGGAGAGTTCCAACCCGTGGAACAACGCCGGTACCGGTCACGCCGGCCTGTGCGAGCTGAACTACACGCCGCAGTCTGCCGACGGCAAAGTCGACATCAAGAAAGCCGTGCACATCAACACCCAGTTCGAGGTGTCGAAGCAGTTCTGGTCGTACCTGACCAAAAAAGGCACCTTCGGTTCGTGCAAATCCTTCATCAGTCCGGTGCCGCACCTGAGCTTCGTTCAGGGTGACAAAGGCGTGTCGTTCCTCAAGGAACGCTTCAACGTGCTGAGCAAGCACCACGCCTTCAACGACATGGAATACACCGAAGACAAGGCCATCATGGCCGAATGGATGCCGCTGATGATGCCTGGACGCGACAAGGACGAAGTCCTCGCCGCCACTCGCGTGATCAATGGTACCGACGTCAACTTCGGCGCCCTGACCAACCAGTTGCTCAAGCACCTGACTGCCGCACCCGATGCCCAGGTCAAGTACTGCAAGCGCGTGACCGGCCTGAAACGCAACAAGGCCGGCGGCTGGACCGTCAGCATCAAGGACGTCAACAGCGGCAACAGCCGTGAAGTCGATGCCAAATTCGTATTCCTCGGTGCTGGCGGCGCGGCATTGCCGCTGCTGCAGGCTTCGGGCATCGAAGAGAGCAAAGGCTTCGGCGGCTTCCCGATCAGCGGCCAATGGCTGCGTTGCGACAACCCGGAAGTGGTCAAGCACCACCAGGCCAAGGTCTACAGCCAGGCTGCGGTGGGTTCGCCACCGATGTCCGTTCCGCACCTGGACACCCGCGTCGTCGACGGCAAGAAATCCCTGCTGTTCGGACCGTACGCCGGTTTCACCACCAAGTTCCTCAAGCACGGTTCCTTCATGGACCTGCCGATGTCGGTTCGCGCCGGCAACATCGGCCCGATGCTGGCGGTGGCGAAAAACAACATGGATCTGACCAAGTACCTGGTCAGCGAAGTGATGCAATCGATGGAACAGCGCCTGGATTCCCTGCGCCGTTTCTACCCGGAGGCGAAAGCCGAAGACTGGCGCCTGGAAGTGGCCGGCCAACGGGTGCAGATCATCAAGAAAGACCCGAAAAAAGGCGGCATCCTGCAATTCGGTACAGAACTGGTCGCGGCCAAGGACGGTTCCCTGGCGGCACTGCTCGGCGCTTCGCCAGGCGCCTCGGTGACCGTTTCGATCATGCTGGAACTGATCGAAAAATGCTTCCCGGGCAAAGCCTCCGGCGAATGGGCTGCCAAACTGGCGGAAATCTTCCCGGCTCGCGAAAAAGTCCTGGAAACCGACGCTGCGCTGTATCGCAAGATCAACACGCAGAACAACGTCGCCCTGGAACTGGTTGAAGCCAGCAGCGAGACCGAAAGCTACGCTTGATTCGGCGCCATGAAAAAACGCCCCGTCCTCATTGAGAACGGGGCGTTTTTTTGTGTCTGTTTTTTGTAGGAGCCGAGCTTGCTCGCGATGGCGATCTCAAGGACGCCTTCGCCGGCAAGCCGTGTTCCTACGGAAACGGGATCAGCCGCGAGCTTTCTGGATCAGCTCGATGTATTCAGGCGCATTGCGCTGATCCTGGATCAGGGCAACGAAGTCATTCCCTTGCTCGTCCTTGCCATCGAGATCAAAGCCGGCTTCGATGAAGAAGGTCAGGAAACGTTCGAAATCGTCGATGCGCAGGCCACGGTAGGCCTTGATCAGTTTGTGCAACGAAGGCGAAGTGGCGTCGACCGGTTCGAAATCGAGGAACAACTTGATCTGCTCATCGCCGATCTCGTCACCAATCACTTGTTTCTTATCTTTACGCATTGCCGACTCCAGCTCGCAGACATTTCACGGGGCGGGCAGTTTACCCCTGCGCGGGCCCGGCACTCAACGCGGACGAACGCTGCCAGTGTGCAGATCGGCCCAGATATGCCCGTTGGCGTAGCTGAGGAACTGGCAATAAACGGTGTCGTTGCGCAACAAATCCATGATCACCCGGTATTGAGCCAGCGGGTAATACAGCGTCAGGGTCTTGCTCTGCTCGTCGTAGACCGGCTTTTTCAGGCTTTTGCTCTCGCCATCGAAATTGACCAGCACCTGATTGATCGTCGCGCCCTTGTTCAGGGATTTGCCTTTGAGGCGGATCATCAATGGCGAAGTGACCGGGATCGGCTGCTGGTTGGACTGACGCTGATTGCCGACCACCACCGAATACTCGGTGACTTGCAGCAATTGTTGCTGCTCGGGCTCGGCGTCACGCAGAGTCAGGTCATCCGGAGGCAAAAATTGCCCATGCATCGGCGCCGGAGCGGCGGCCAGGGGCAGGCTGAAGGTGAGCAATAGAGCGGCGCAACAGCGAATCAAAGGGCTCATGACGGGCTCCGGGGGCGGGGCCGGGCACTTTAGCATGCGCTAGCACACACATCTCACCTGTAGGAGCGAGCTTGCTCGCGATGGTCGTCAACGATGACGCTGGCTGCCTGACACCCCGCGGTGTCTGAACCACCATCGCGAGCAAGCTCGCTCCTACAGTGAAGGAATAACCATCAGTCGAACTGCGCGCGCATCCAGGCGTGATACTCCGCGACACCCGGTTCGCCCTCGCGAGGCGCCCAATGAGCCAGTTCGCCCTCGCCCACCGGACGATAAGGGCCGGCCTTGCACTCGAACATCAGGCTATCGGCCTCCAGCACCACCAGACCATGGAACACGCCTGTCGGCAAATCCACGCCGACACAGTCGCCGCCCGCCTGCAAAACCTGCTTTTTAACCACCGCACCGGTCTCGTCGAAAATCAGCAGACCCAAGCGCCCCTTGAGGACCAGCAGGGTTTCGGCCTTGTTTTCACCCAAGTGACGATGAGGCGGGATATAGGTAGCAGGTTGCAAACCGACCGCCATGCGATGGCAGGCCTCTTCCATCTGGTGGAAGTTGTGGTGCTGACGCCCACGAGGATTGGCCCCGGCTTTCTCGGCCAATTCGGTGAACAGCGTTTGATCAAGAAAGCTCGGTGCGGTCATTGCTTACATTCCTTTAACGGCAAAAATCCCGTTGGCGTTGCGCCAGTAGCCTTTGTAGTCCATGCCGTAGCCGAAGATGTAGCGGTCGATGCAGGGCAATCCGACGAAATCGGCTTTCAGGTCCGGGCGAGCCTTGCGGTCGTGGTCCTTGTCGATCAGCACGGCGGTGTGCACTTTACGGGCACCGGCGTGGCGGCAGAAGTCGATGATCGCGCCCAGAGTGTGACCTTCATCAAGGATGTCATCGATAATCAGCACGTCACGGTCGATGAAGGACACTTCCGGCTTGGCTTTCCAGAACAATTCGCCGCCGCTGGTTTCGTTGCGATAGCGAGTGGCGTGCAGGTAGGACGCCTCCAGGGGAAAGTTCAGATGGGTCAGCAGTTTGCCGGAGAAGATCAGGCCGCCGTTCATCACGCAGAACACCACCGGGTTGCTGTCCGCCAGTTGGTCGTTGATTTGTGCACCGACACGGGCGATGGCCGCCTCGACTTCAGCTTCGGTGTACAGGCAGTCAGCCTCTCGCATGATTTGACGGATATGCTCGAGATCAGCGGACATGGCGCTCTCCAGGGGAATAAGGGGGTACGGATTTGGAAAAGCGGGCAAAGGTACGCATCCCGCACGGCCAGATCAAGCCTTTGTGGACTAACGTACTCTAATGTCTATAGGACAACACCCTCGGATAGATTAATCTAGGCCGGTTTTTTTGCCCGCCGCCGGAGCCTTTCCCCATGCCTATTCTCGAGATCCGCCATCCGCTGATCCGTCACAAACTTGGCCTTATGCGCCGCGCAGACATCAGCACCAAGAATTTCCGTGAGCTCGCTCAGGAAGTCGGAGCCCTGCTCACCTACGAAGCCACCAAAGACCTGCCGCTTGAAACCTACGATATCGAAGGTTGGTGCGGCACCGTGTCGGTTGAGAAAATCGCCGGCAAGAAAATTACCGTGGTGCCGATCCTGCGCGCCGGTATCGGCATGCTCGAAGGCGTGCTCAGCCTGATCCCGGGCGCCAAGGTCAGCGCCGTGGGCGTGGCCCGTAACGAGGAAACCCTCGAAGCCCACACCTATCTGGAAAAACTGGTCCCGGAAATCGACGAACGCCTGGCCATGATCATCGACCCGATGCTCGCCACCGGCGGTTCGATGGTTGCCACCATCGACCTTTTGAAGAAAGCCGGCTGCAAGGACATCCGCGCCATGGTGCTGGTCGCCGCACCCGAAGGCATCGCCGTGGTCGAGAAAGCGCACCCGGACGTAACCATCTACACCGCCTCCATCGACCAGAAGCTCAATGAACACGGTTACATCATCCCGGGCCTGGGCGATGCCGGCGACAAGATCTTCGGCACCAAGCAGAAGGACGCGTAACCATGCAGGATGAGTTCAACGATCCGCTCTGGCGCACGGTGCTGTCCGGCGCACAGATGCTGTTCGTGGCCTTCGGCGCCCTGGTACTGATGCCGCTGATCACCGGTCTTGACCCGAACGTGGCGCTGTTCACCGCAGGCCTGGGCACGATTCTGTTCCAGATCGTCACCGGACGTCAGGTGCCGGTTTTCCTGGCGTCGAGCTTTGCGTTCATCACCCCGATCATCCTCGCCAAGGGCCAGTTCGGCCTCGCCGCGACCATGGGCGGCGTTATGGCCGCCGGTTTCGTCTACACCTTCCTGGGCCTGGCCGTGAAGATCAAGGGCACCGGCTTCATCGATCGCCTGCTGCCGCCGGTGGTGATTGGCCCGGTGATCATCTCCATTGGTCTGGCCATGGCGCCGATTGCCGCCAACATGGCGATGGGCAAGGCGGGTGATGGCTCGGAGCTGATTCATTACCAGACGGCGATGATGATCTCGATGCCCGCGCTGCTGACCACCTTGATCGTGGCGGTGTTCGGCAAAGGCATTTTCCGCCTGGTGCCGATCATTTCCGGCGTGCTGGTGGGTTTCGCCATGTCGTTCTATTTCGGTGTGGTCGATACCGCGAAGATTGCCGCCGCACCGTGGTTCGCCATTCCTCAATTCACCGCTCCGGAATTCAACTGGCAGGCGATCCTGTTCATCGTCCCGGTGGCCCTGGCTCCGGCCATCGAACACATCGGCGGCGTGATTGCGGTAGGCAGCGTGACCGGTCGCGATTACCTGAAGAAACCGGGCCTGCATCGCACCCTGCTCGGTGACGGCATCGCCACCACCGCAGCCGGCCTGTTCGGCGGTCCGCCCAACACCACCTATGCCGAAGTGACTGGCGCGGTGATGCTGACCAAGAACTACAACCCGAAAATCATGACCTGGGCGGCGATCTTCGCCATCAGCCTGGCGTTCATCGGCAAATTCGGCGCGCTGCTGCAGAGCATTCCGGTGCCGGTAATGGGCGGGATTCTCTGCCTGTTGTTCGGTTCGATCGCGGCGGTGGGCATGAACACCCTGATTCGCCACAAGATCGATCTGGGCGAGGCGCGCAATCTGGTGATCGTTTCGGTGACCCTGGTGTTCGGGATCGGCGGCGTGCTCGTCGGTACCGGTACCGGTCCGGACGACTTCGGCCTCAAAGGCATCGCGCTGTGCGCGGTGGTGGCGATTGCGCTGAACCTGATTCTGCCGGGCAATGACAGCTGGAAGCACAAGAAGGCGGAAGAGCCGCTGCTCTAAAAACATTCGCGGGCAAGCCTTGCTCCTACAGGCAAACACAAATCCTGTAGCGGCAAGGCTTGCCCGCGAAGCTTTAAAGCTTTGTTGTGAATGACATAGCTATCGCGAGCAGGCTCGCTCCCACAGGTTGAACACCTTCTCTGTGGGGGGAGCCTGCTCGCGATCTTTCAAAGCGCCAAAGGCGCTCGCTCACACAACGCACTCAACGCATGCGCCCAGCGCGGATCATCGTTGAGGCACGGCACCAGCACCAACTCCTCCCCTCCCGCCTCGCGGAACTGCTCCAGGCCGCGATCGCCGATTTCTTCCAGGGTCTCGATGCAGTCGGCCACGAAGGCCGGGCACATCACCAGAATCTTCTTCACGCCGCTTTTGGCCAGCTCATCCAGGCGTGCCTCGGTATAGGGTTCGATCCACTTGGCGCGACCCAGTCGCGACTGGAACGACACCGACCACTTGCCGTCCGGCAGCCCCATGCGCTTGGCAAATTCCCGGGCGGTGCGCAGGCACTGGCCGCGATAACAGGTCGAGACCACCTCCGGCGGTGCCCCCGCGCAACAATCACCGTGGCCATCTAAGCGGTGACCCGGGTTGAGTTTCGTCAGATGGCGCTCCGGCAAGCCGTGGAAGCTCAGCAGCAGGTGATCGTAATCCTGCTCCAGATACGGTTTCGCCGTGGCGACCAGGGCATCGAGGTATTCCGGTTGATCGTAGAACGGCTGCAGCACCGAGAGCTGTACATCGAGCTTCTTCTCGCGCACAACACGCTTGGCTTCCTCGATCACCGTGGTCGTGGTGCTGTCGGCGAACTGTGGATAAAGCGGCGCCAACGTAATGCGTTTCTGCCCTTGGGCGACCAGGCGCAATAGCGTCGTTTCAATGGACGGCTCGCCATAGCGCATCGCCAACTCGACCGGGCCGTGATGCCATTGCGAAGTCATCGCCTGTTGCAGGCGCCGGCTGAGCACCACCAGCGGCGAGCCCTCCTCCCACCAGATCGAGGCATAGGCGTGGGCTGACTGCTCGGGTCGCTTGATCAGAATCAGCGACACCAGCAAACGCCGCACCGGCCATGGCAGGTCGATCACGTAAGGATCCATCAGAAACTGGTTGAGATAGCTGCGCACGTCCGCCACCGAAGTGGAGGCCGGTGAGCCCAGGTTGACCAGGAGCAACGCGTGATCGGTCATGAAACGTCCTATTTCAGAGGCGGCTGGAGAGATCGTCCAGGGCCGCACGCAAATCAGTGAACTGGAAAATGTAACCCGCCTCGAGCAGGCGAGCCGGCATGGCCCGCTGGCCGCCCAACAGCAGCAACGACAATTCGCCCAACCCGACCTTCAACGCAAGCGCCGGCATCGGCATGAACGCCGGACGGTGCAACACGCTGCCCAAGGTCTTGGCGAACTCGCGATTGCGCACCGGTTTCGGCGCGCAGGCATTATAGGGACCGTTGGCGTCATTGCGATGCAGAAGAAAATCGATCAGGGCGATTTGATCCTTGATGTGGATCCACGGCATCCATTGCCGACCGTTGCCGAGCGGCCCGCCCAACCCGAGTTTGAACGGCAGCAACAGCCGCGACAAAAAGCCGCCCTCGGCCGACAGCACCAGCCCCGTGCGGATGAGAATGACGCGAATCCCCATGGCTTCCGCGCGCTGGGCCGTTTCCTCCCAGGCGATGCACAACTGACTGGCGAAATCATCGATCACCGGCGGCGATTCTTCGGTCAGCTCACGCTCGCCGCCGTCGCCATACCAGCCCACGGCGGAACCGGAAATCAGCACCTGCGGTTTCTGCTCGCGACTTTCGAGCCACGCCAGCAGGGTTTCGGTCAGCGTGATCCGGCTACTCCACAACAACGCTTTGCGTTTGTGTGTCCACGGGCGATCGGCGATCGGAGCACCGGCAAGATTGACGATGGCATCGACGGGCTCCTGCCCCACCTCTTCCAGCCGCGCGATTCCACGCACTTGCGCACCACAGATTTTCGCCACTTTTGCAGGCGTGCGACTCCAGACAGTCAGCCGGTGCCCCTGGCTCGACCAGTGCCGACAGAGCTGACGTCCTATCAAACCAGTACCGCCGGTCAGCAATATGTGCATGACTTCTTCCTCGCGTGGCGTTTTACCCTGATCACTAGTCTATTTTTATAAGCAAGGGATCTTTGATATCGGGCAGTGTCTGTGTTTAACAATAGGCCAAGCTGTCAGAACGAGAACACACCAAGTTGTACCAAAAAACAAAATTGTACAGGTTTTAACCACGGCGTAGTCTGTACAGAAAGGTAAACGAGGCCCCTATGACTGTACCTATCGCAATCATCGGCACCGGCATTGCCGGGCTCTCAGCCGCCCAGGCCCTGACTGACGCAGGGCATGTCGTGCAATTGTTCGATAAAAGCCGCGGCAGTGGCGGACGCATGTCGAGCAAGCGCAGCGATGCGGGCGCTCTGGACATGGGGGCGCAATATTTCACCGCTCGCGACCGCCGCTTCGTCACCGAAGTCCAGCGCTGGCAAGCCAAAGGCTGGGTCGCCGAATGGACGCCGCAGCTGTACACCTACCACGGTGGCCGACTCGATCTGTCGCCGGATGAACAGACGCGCTGGGTCGGCACGCCGCGCATGAGCGCGATCACCCGCGCCCTCCTCGGCGACTTGGAGGTGCATTTCGCCTGTCGCATCACCGAGGTCTATCGCGGTGAAGAGCACTGGCATCTGCAGGACGCCGAAGGCTACACCCACGGGCCGTTCAGCCACGTCGTGGTCGCCACGCCCGCCCCGCAGGCAACCGCGCTGCTGGCCTCCGCGCCGAAGCTCGCCGGTGCCGCCGCCGGAGTGAAAATGGACCCGACCTGGGCCATCGCCCTGGCGTTCGAAACCCCGCTGGATACGCCCATGGAAGGCTGCTTCCTGCAGGACAGCCCACTCGACTGGCTGGCACGCAACCGCAGCAAACCCGGACGCGACAATACCCTGGACACCTGGGTGCTGCATGCCACCAGCGCCTGGAGCCGCCAGCACATCGACCTGCCCAAGGAAGCGGTGATCGAGCAATTGCACGGCGCTTTCGCCGAGTTGCTGCACAGCGCCATGCCCGCACCGAGCTTCAGCCTCGCCCACCGCTGGCTCTACGCCCGCCCGGCGAGCAATCACGAATGGGGCACGCTGGCCGACGCCGACCTGGGGCTGTATGCGTGTGGCGACTGGTGTCTGTCCGGACGCGTGGAAGGTGCCTGGCTCAGTGGCCAGGAAGCTGCTCGAAAGCTGCATGAGCATTTGCAGACGCACTGAATTTCGAATGTAGGAGCTGCCTTCGGCAGCCCCTACAAAGCCCGCTACGCCGCAACAAACCTGTACAAACAATTTGACTTGCACACCTTTGAATCTATGATGAACTTGAGTTGTACAGAAAAACTGATCTGTACAGGTTTTGATTCCGAGGTACTCCCATGCCCCTGCCCGCCGCCAAACCGAAAATCGCTATCAGCGCCTGCCTGATGGGCGCCGAGGTGCGCTACAACGGCGGACACAAGGCATCACGACTCTGCAGCCAGACCCTTACCGATTACTTCGATTTCGTGCCGGTCTGCCCGGAAGTCGCCATCGGCCTGGGTATTCCCCGTGAACCTATCCGGCTGGTGGGCGATGCCGATCAACCCGAGGCGGTTGGCACCGTCAACCCGGAACTCAACGTCACCCGATCATTGGCCGAATACGGCCAACACATGGCGTCGGAACTGGACGACATCTGTGGCTACATCTTCATGCAGAAGTCGCCGTCCTGTGGCCTGGAGCGGGTCAAGGTCTACCACGCCAACGGAGCTCCGCACGGCAGCGGCCAGGGTATCTACGCCCAGGCCTTTTGCGCGCAGCACCCTGACTTGCCGGTGGAAGAAGACGGTCGACTGAACGATCCGGTCTTGCGGGAGAACTTTCTCACCCGGGTTTTCGCCTATCACGCCTGGCAACAACTGCTGCAGGAAGGCCTCAGCCGTCGCGGCCTCACCGATTTTCATGCGCGCTACAAATACCAACTGATGGCGCACAACCCTGAGCAATACAAAGCCCTGGGCAAGCTGCTGGGCAGCATGGGCGACACCGACCCACAAATTTTGGGCCCGCGTTACTTCAGCGAATTGATGACCGCCCTGAAACGCTGCGCCACCCGTGGCACCCACACCAATGTCCTGCAACACATAAGCGGTTATCTCAGAGAGGCGATAAGCGCCGAGGACAAACAGGAAGTGCAGCACGTGATCGGCCAGTATCGCCACGGCATCGTGCCGCTAGTGGTGCCGCTGACCCTCCTCAAGCATCACTTTCGCCAACACCCGGATCCGTACATTGCGCAGCAGGTCTATCTGCAACCGCATCCGGAGAACCTCAGTTTGCGAAACGCCATTTAATGAAAGACCGTCCTGACAGCAGCGCCAGCGAAGATCTCGGCGCCGACTTCAAGAAAGCCCTCGACGAAGGCTGGCTGCCCATTCGAGAAGTGGCCCGCCAGACGGGCGTCAACGCCATCACCCTGCGCGCCTGGGAGCGGCGTTATGGCCTGATCGTGCCGCAGCGCACGCCCAAGGGGCATCGGTTGTTCTCGGCCGAACATGTACAGCGCATCCACAACATCCTCACCTGGCTCAACCGCGGCGTCGCCGTCAGCCAGGTCAAGCAGTTGCTCGATACTCCACAAGCGATCAGCGAACCGGTGGAAAACGATTGGCAACGACTGCGCCAGACCCTGCTGCAAGCGGTGACGCGATTGGCCGAGCGCAGCCTGGACGACACCATCAATCAGGCCATGGCGCTGTACCCGCCGAGGACCTTGTGCGAACAGTTGCTGATGCCCTTGCTGGCGGACCTGGAGCAGCGCTGGCAGGGCCAATTTGGTGCACAAATGGAGCGGGTCTTTTTTTATTCGTGGCTACGCAGCAAATTCGGCGCGCGCATCTACCATAACAACCGCCAGTTACACACTTCGCCCCTGCTGTTGATCAATCACTCCGACCTTCCGCTGGAGCCGCATCTGTGGCTCACCGCGTGGCTGATCAGCAGTGCCGATTGCCCGGTGGAAGTGTTCGACTGGCCGCTGCCCGCCGGTGAACTGGCGCTGGCGGTGGATCATCTGCAGCCCCGGGGCGTACTGCTGTATTCCAGCAAAGCCATGAACCTTTCGCAGCTGACGAAACTTTTGAACGGCGTCAGCTGCCCAAAAATGATCGCCGGACCAACGGTGTGCATTCACCACGCCGAGTTGTCCGAAAGAATTTCCGAAACTTGCGAGCTGTACCTGGCTGAAGACCCGTTATCGGCTCACCAGGCACTGATTCAGCGTGGGCTCATTTAATGCGGGCGTGTACATGCAATTGATCTGGCTGCGCTGCGACTTGCGCGTGAACGACAACACCGCCCTCTCGGCCGCAGCCGCGGCCGGGCCTTGCGTTGCGGTGTATCTGCTGAGTCCCGGGCAATGGAAGGAGCACGACGATGCAGCCTGCAAAGTGGACTTCTGGCTGCGTAACCTGCAACAGCTGAGTTCGGCGCTGGGCAAGCTGAACATTCCGCTGTTGATCCGCACGGCTTCGCACTGGGATCAGGCGCCGAAGGTACTGCTCGAACTGTGCCGGCAACTGAAGATCGAGGCCGTGCATTTCAATGATGAATACGGCGTCCACGAAAGCCGGCGCGATGCGGCGGTGAGCGAAAAGCTGCAAGGCGAAGGCATCGCCGTGCACAGTTATCTCGACCAGTTGCTGTTCCAGCCCGGCAGCGTGCTGACCAAAACCGGCACCTACTTCCAGGTGTTCAGCCAGTTCCGCAAGGTCTGCTACGAACGCCTGCATCAATCGCTGCCGCACCTGGTGAAAGCGCCCAAGGCGCAACAGCCGTTGAAGCTTGCCAGCGACGAGATTCCCGAACACATCAGGGGCTTTGCCCCGCCCAGCGATCAACTGCGCGATTTTTGGCCGGCCGGCGAGGCTGAAGCGAAGCGTCGCCTGGACAGCTTCACCGATGCTCAGATCGAACACTACCTGGACGAACGGGACTTCCCGGCGAAACCCGGCACCAGCCAACTGTCGGCTTATCTCGCCGCCGGGGTGATTTCCCCACGCCAGTGCCTGCATGCCGCGCTGCAATCCAATCAATGGGAATTCGACAGCGGTAAAGCCGGCGTATCGACCTGGATCAATGAATTGCTCTGGCGCGAGTTCTACAAACACATTCTGGTGGGCTACCCCAGGGTCTCCCGCCACCGTGCCTTCCGCCCGGAAACCGAAGCCCTGGTCTGGCGCGACGCGCCGGATGATCTTGCCGCCTGGCAGGAGGCCCGTACCGGCTTGCCGATCATTGATGCGGCCATGCGCCAATTGCTGGAAACCGGCTGGATGCACAATCGACTGCGCATGATCGTGGCCATGTTCCTGACCAAAAACCTGCTGATCGACTGGCGAGAAGGCGAGCGCTTTTTCATGCGTCACCTGATCGATGGCGACCTGGCCGCGAACAACGGCGGCTGGCAGTGGAGTTCATCGACCGGCACCGATTCGGCGCCCTACTTCCGCATTTTCAATCCGCTGAGCCAGTCGGAAAAATTCGATGCCCAAGGCCTGTTCATCAAACACTGGCTGCCGGAACTGGCCGCTCTCAACAAAAAAGAAGTGCATAACCCGGCCGTCAACGGCCTGTTCGGTGTCGCGGACTACCCGTCGCCGATCGTCGACCTGCACGCCTCCCGCGCAAGGGCCCTGGCCGCCTTCAAGAACCTGCCCCCACGGCAAAACGCTGGAGGCGATCATCAATAACCACGACTTTCCTGGCTTTCGGCGTCGCTTGAATGCCGGGCCACTGTTTTTTGATCTGTTATCGATTTGGGATCGGGGAACCCCTCGGTCAAGAAGGAGCACGGGATGAGTATTACGCCTCCACGACGATACTGGCTGACGGGAGCAGGCAACGGCCTGGGTGCCTCGCTGGCCGAGGAGATATTGAAAAGCGGTGCCCACCTGGCCGTCAGTTCACGCTCACTGGCGCCATTGAAAGTCCTCTCGCAACGCTATCCGGGGCAAGTGCTGGTGCTCACTGGCGATATGACCGACAGCCAGACGGTACGCGAGACAGGCGAGCAGATCGCCGAGGTCTGGGGTTCTCTCGACACGCTGATTCTCAATGCCGGCACCTGTGAATACGTGGATGCCAAACAGTTCGATGCCTCGATCGTCGAACACATCGTGCGCACTAACCTGCTTGCCAGCAGCTACTGCGTCGAAGCTGCGCTGCCGTTGCTGCGGGGTGGGACCGCACCGCACCTGATTGGCCTGGCAAGCCCGGTGACCTACTTGCCGCTGCCGCGCACTGAAGCCTATGGCAATGCCAGGGCGGGCTTGCGCTCCCTGTTCGAGTCCATGCGTCTGGATGTTGCAGCGTACGGCGTAGAGGTCACCGTGGTCAGTCCCGGCGCTCTCGACACCCCACCGCTTGCCAAAAAAGACCCGTCGACGCCCTTCCTATGGCCAGCTGCGAAAGCTGCACGCTATCTCTTCGAAAAACTCAAAAGCCGCCCGCTGGAAATTCACTTTCCGGGGCTGACAGTCGCCGACCTCTGGCCAATGGCGAAACTGCAGGGCAAATCCGAATTGACCATCGGCAAAAGCATGGCGCGAAGCAGTCCGCCGATCCTGGATTTGCCGTAATCACCCAAACATGACGGACGCAGTCGGGCGTCCGTCAGGGCTTTCACACAGCAGTGCCGGCCTGCCTTACACTGCGCGCCATGAAAACCATTCCCCACCTGCAAATCGCCGAATCGGCCGTGACGTGTTCGAGCTGTGCCGCCTGCTGCTGCCAGCTGGAAGTGATGCTGATCACCGACACCGGCGTGCCCGAGCGTTACATCGACACCGATGAATGGGGCGGGGAAGTCATGCTGCGTCTGGATGACGGCTGGTGCGCCGCGCTCGATCGCGACACGATGATGTGCACCATCTACGAAAAACGCCCGCTGATCTGCCGGGAGTTCGAGATGGGCGCGCCGGAATGTCTGGATGAGCGTGAGGGGATTGCGACGGCGTATCGCTGAATGCGTCTGCCCCCTGTAGGAGCGAGCATGCTCGCGATGGACTTCAAGACACCGCGGGGCGTCAGGCTCCCAGCGCTATCGTTGACGACCATCGCGAGCATGCTCGCTCCTACAGGTAAAGCGGCTTACAACGGCATTGTGTAATGCAACGCGTAGCTCTCTACCCCATCGTTCGGGCTGCTGATCCCGGCATTGGAATAGTGCGTCGCGCGAATGCCGACTTCATGTCCGCCGGCAAAACGCAGGCCGACACCGAATCGATCTTCGAACTGAAAGGCTCCCCCCAGTTTGTTGTCTTCGAGCTCGGTGTTGGCAAACAACGCAACGCCCACGCCGAGCTCAACATAAGGCTTGACGTTCTGGCCCGCAAATTCGTAAACGAACACAGGCGAGAAGGACAGGCTGTGGTTGCTGGAGGTCTCGTCGCCTTCCCAATAGGTATAGGCGCCGCTCCAGTAACCGGTGAGTCGACCGACGTCGGTCTGCCACCAGCTTTTGTCCCAATCGAATTGCATGCCCAGACGATAAGTCATGGTCGAATCGCTGGTCTGACCGACCCCGAACTCCACCCCCGCCGCCTGTGCCGTAAAACTTTGCCCCAACAACGCAGCCGCAATCGCGGCCAAACAGAACAGTCGCTTCATAGAAACATCCTTTTCCGAACGATTTCGTTTGGTTTTTTTTAGATTTGACGCTCACAGCTATAGAAGTCGACGGTTTATCAGAAGTTCACCCTAATTTCGAATTTCCCCAAACTACCTTTCAAAGCTTTGCACAACACCGCAGTTATGCCACAGGATCGGCAATATTTTTGTGAAATGCGCAGGGTCGGCGCTGCTCCAGAATTGCGCCTGGCGGGCAGGTCCTTCGGCGAGCAATTCGCGCTCGGCCAGCAGGCGCTGGAGTTGTCGCGCGACGGCGGCTCCGGTGTCGATCAGGCTGATGTCATCGGGGATCATCTGCTTGAGCAGCGGCTTGAGAAAGGGGTAATGGGTGCAGCCGAGAATGATGGTGTCGGCGCCAGCGGCGAGCAGCGGCCGAACATAGCTTTCCAGCAATTGGCGCAAGGCCGCGCTATGCAGATCGCCACTTTCGATAAGCTCCACGAGCCCAGGACAAGGCTGGGTGATCACTCGCACATCGCTGGCGAAGCGGTCGAGCAATGCGGCGAACTTGGCGCTCTGCAGAGTGCCTGTGGTCGCCAGCACACCGACTACGCCGCTGCGGGTCGCGGCTGCGGCCGGCTTGACCGCAGGCTCCATACCGACGATGGGCCATTCTGGGTAATCGTGTCGCAGATCCGCGACACCGGCAACGGTGGCGGTATTGCAGGCGAGCACCAGCGCCTTGGCGCCCTGTCCTTGAAAGAAATCGGCAATCACACTGCAACGTTGCTGGATGAATTCCGGCGACTTTTCGCCGTAAGGAATATTGCCGCAATCGGCGACGTACAACAGCGATTCGTTGGGCAGCAAGCGCTGGATCTCGGCCAGCACCGACAGCCCGCCGACACCGGAGTCGAAAACGCCGATCGGCGCTTCACGCATGCGTTGAGCCACAGACACTGCAGCCCGGGTCACGCTTGACCCGCAACTCGCGAAAACGCGAGCCCAGCGCATCGATCAACAACAGGCGCCCCACCAGCGGCTCGCCGAATCCGGCCAGCAACTTCAGCGCTTCGAGTGCTTGCAAGCTGCCCACCATCCCCACCAACGGACCGACCACGCCAGCTTCGCTGCAGGTCAGTTCGGCTTCGCTGCCGTGTCCGTACAGACAGTGGTAGCACGGGCTCTCGGGGCGGCGCGGGTCGAACACCGACAACTGTCCTTCAAGACGGATCGCGGCGCCGCTGACCAGCGGTTTGCCCGCCGCGACGCAAGCGGCATTGACCGCTTCGCGGGTGGAAAAGTTGTCGCTGCAATCGAGGACCAGATCGACCCCGGCTACCACCGCAGCGAGCGAATCGTCATCCAGCACGGCGCGGTGAGCGACCAGCCGGACTTCGGGATTGATCGCCGTCAGGCGTTTGATCGCCGAATCGACCTTGGTCGTGCCGACGCTGTCGGTGTCGTGAATGATCTGGCGCTGCAGGTTGGTCAGGTCGACCGTGTCGAAGTCCGCCAGATGCAGCTCACCGACACCCGCCGCGGCAAGGTACAGCGCCACCGGAGCGCCAAGACCGCCCAGACCGACGATCAGCACCCGACTTTCCTTGAGCTTCAACTGACCGTCGATGTCGATGTGGGCCAACAGGATCTGTCGGCTGTAGCGCAGCAATTCCTGATCATTCAGCACGGCAGGCGTCCCAGACTGATGCGTTGGTGGCCGCCCAGGTCGGTGCGGCTGTGGACTTCTTCGAAGCCGCGGGTCAGCAGCAAATCGCGCACAGCCTCGGCCTGATCATAACCGTGTTCAAGCATCAACCAGCCACCGGTTTCCAGATGATCCGGCGCCTGATCAATGATCAAACGCAGATCGTCGAGCCCGTCGGCACCGGCCACCAATGCACTGGCCGGCTCGAAGCGCACATCACCCTCGACCAGGTGCGGATCGGCGGCGGCAATATAAGGAGGATTGCTGATGATCAACTGAAAACGCTGGCCTTGCAGCGCACTGAACCAGTGACTGCTGAGCACTGTGGCGTTGTTCAAATGCAGGCGTTGGCGATTGCGTTCGGCCAGAGCGACCGCTTCGAGCACGCGGTCCACACCGGTGACTTTCCACGCCGGACGTTCGCTGGCCAACGCCAGTGCGATGGCGCCGCTGCCGGTTCCGAGATCCAGTACCTTGGCCGGTGTGGCAGGCAACAGTTCCAGCGCAGCCTCCACCAGCAATTCGGTGTCCGGACGCGGGATCAGGATGTGCGGCGCCACTTCCAGGTCGAGCTTCCAGAAACCCTGCTGACCGAGAATGTAAGCCACCGGCTCACCGCCACGACGGCGCTGCAGATAATTGGAGAACGTCAGCGCCGCTTCACTCGGAACGATGCGCTCCGGCCACGTGTGCAGAAAGCTGCGGGACTTGCCCAGCGCAGCCGCCAGCAACAATTCGGCATCCAGACGCGCAGTGGGCGAGTCAGGCAGATCGGCGGCGCGCAACAGACTGGCGATGATCGTCATTTACTCACCTATCGCTGCCAATTGATCGGCCTGATACTCGGCCAGCAGCGGCTCGATCACCGCATCGACACCCCCGGCGAGGATTTCGTCGAGCGAGTACAGCGTCAGGTTGACCCGGTGGTCGGTCACCCGGCCTTGGGCAAAGTTGTAGGTGCGGATGCGCTCGGAACGGTCACCGGAGCCCACCAGCAACTTGCGCTCGCTGGCAATCGCGTTGGCGGCGGCGCTGGTCTGCTGATCGTTGAGCTTGGCCGACAGCCAGGACATCGCCCGCGCACGGTTCTTGTGCTGCGAACGCTCCTCCTGGCACTCGACCACGATGCCGGACGGCAAGTGGGTGATGCGGATCGCCGAGTCAGTCTTGTTGACGTGCTGACCACCGGCACCGGAGGATCGATAGGTATCGATGCGCAGGTCCGCCGGGTTGATCTCGATGGCTTCCTGCTCGTCAGGCTCAGGCAACACGGCCACGGTGCAAGCCGAGGTGTGGATCCGACCTTGGGATTCGGTTGCCGGAACGCGCTGCACGCGGTGGGCGCCGGATTCGAATTTCAGTTTGCCGTAGACGTTCTCGCCTTCGACCCGGGCGATAACTTCCTTGTAGCCGCCGTGTTCACCCTCGTTTTCCGAGAGAATTTCCACGCGCCAGCCACGGCGCTCGGCGTAACGCGAATACATGCGGAACAGGTCGCCGGAGAAGATCGCCGCCTCGTCACCGCCGGTACCGGCGCGGATTTCAAGGAACACGTTGCGTCCGTCGTTCGGATCCTTGGGCAGCAACATGCGTTGCAGGCTGGCTTCCAGTTCGACCAATTGCTCCTTGGCTTCGCGGACTTCTTCCACGGCCATTTCGCGCATGTCCGGGTCGCTGTCCTTGAGCAGAGCCTGGGCGCTTTCGAGGTCGCCCTGCACCTTGAGCATCTGTTGATAGGCGCTGATGATCGGTTCGACTTCCGCGTATTCCTTGGAATAGGCGCGGAATTTGGTCTGATCGGAAATGACCTCGCCGTCGCCCAGCAAGGCGGTCAATTCCTCGAAACGGTCCTGGAGAATGTCCAGCTTTTTAAGCAGTGACGCTTTCATTGCGATTTCTTATCCGAAAAGCTTTCCGATGAGCCCTCATTGAGGGCAAAGAGTTCCTGGGCCATCGCCAGCGCATCGAGGCGCCCTTCGGCAGAGAGCTTTTTCAACTGCACGCTCGGGGCGTGCAACAGTTTATTGGTCAGGCCACGGGCCAGTTGCACCAGCACCTCTTCGGCACTGCCGCCGTTGGCCAGCAGGCGCTGGGCCTTTTGCAGTTCTTCGTCGCGCAGGCGTTCGCTCTGTTGACGATAGGCCTTGAGCACGTCCACCGCCGCCAACTCACGCAGGCGGACCATGAAATCCTCGGCGCCGACCGAGACCATCTCTTCCGCGGCCTGCGCGGCGCCCTGACGGCTCTTGAGGTTCTCGGCGACCACTTCGTGCAAATCGTCGACGCTGTAGAGGTAAACGTCGTCCAACTCGCCGACTTCAGGTTCGATATCCCGGGGAACGGCAATGTCCACCATGAAGATCGGCTTGTGCTTGCGCAGTTTCAGGGCACTTTCCACGGCGCCCTTGCCAAGGATCGGCAATTGGCTGGCGGTCGAACTGATGACGATATCGCTGCGCACCAGCTCTGCCGGAATGTCGGACAGCAGCACCGCATGGGCGCCGAACTGTTCGGCCAGGATGCTGGCGCGTTCCAGCGTGCGGTTGGCCACGACGATGCGTTTTACGCCCAAGTCATGCAGATGGCGGGCGACCAGGGTGATGGTCTCGCCAGCGCCGATCAACAGGGCCTGACTACGTTGCAGGTCGCTGAAAATCTGTTTGGCCAGGCTGACCGCGGCAAACGCCACGGAAACCGGGTTTTCGCCAATGGCGGTGTCGGTACGTACCTGCTTGGCCGCGTTGAACGTGGCCTGGAACAGCCGCCCGAGCAACGGACCGACGGTGCCGGCTTCGCGGGCCACGGCGTAGGCCGACTTCATCTGGCCAAGGATCTGCGGTTCGCCCAACACCAGCGAGTCGAGCCCGGAGGCGACGCGCATCATGTGACGAACTGCCGCATCATCTTCGTGTATATAAGCGCTTTCGCGCAGCTCTTCGAAGCTCAAATGGTGGTATTCGGCCAGCCAGCGCAGCACGATTTCGGCCGACAGGTGATCCTGTTCTATATAGAGTTCACTGCGATTGCAGGTGGAGAGGATCGCAGCTTCGCGGCTGTCGGTGAGTCGGCAGAGCTGCTGCAGGGCCTCAACCAGCTGCTCAGGGGTAAAGGCCACGCGCTCGCGGACGTCTACTGAAGCAGTCTTGTGGTTAATACCGAGTGCGAGGAAGGCCATTCAAAGTCGCTGATGGTGACGTGAAGCCGGCAATTGTCCTACTTCGTCAGATTCAGGACAACTACCCGATATCTATCGCCCCGGTAGAGATCGCCGGCGATTGCGAGACGTTCTCGTTTAAGCGGACGCCATCGCGGTGAAATCGGTAAATTGGCGGGCCGGTTATGTTTGACCGAAAGCTTGTGTCATGATGGCCCGACCGCAGGTTAGTCGCCCTCTTCCTATATGAATAGATCCTCCGCGTTGCTCCTCGTTTTTGTCTTCCTCACCGGCTGCCAGGCCATGGCCCCGGTATCGCCCGATGGCGCCTCGCCAGTCGAAGACAGCACTCCGGCACCTGAAAAACCCAAGGTTTACAGCTCCTTCAGCCAGGACACGGTCTTCAGTCTGCTGAGCGCTGAACTTGCAGGTCAGCGTAATCGCTTCGACATTGCCCTGGACAATTACGTGACCCAGGCGATCAACACCCAGGATCCGGGCGTGTCCGAACGGGCATTTCGCATCGCCGAGTACCTGGGCGCCGACCAGCCGGCCCTGGACACTGCATTGATCTGGGCCAAAAACGCCCCGGACGATCTCGAGGCGCAACGGGCCGCCGCCGTGCAACTGGCGCGCGCCGGGCGTTATGACGACTCGATGGTCTATATGGAGAAAGTCCTGCAGGGCAAGGGCGACACCCATTTCGACTTTTTGGCTCTGTCCGCGGCGGATACCGACCAGGACACCCGCAACGGTCTGATGAAGAGTTTCGACCGTCTGCTGCAACGTCACCCGAACAATGGCCAGCTGATCTTCGGCAAGGCCTTGCTGCTGCAGCAGGATGGCGACTCCCGCGCAGCGCTGACCCTGCTGGAAGACAATCCGCCGGAGGACGGCGAAATCGCCCCGATTCTGCTGCGCGCTCGCCTGCTGCAATCCCTCGGCCGCAGCGATGAAGCCCTGCCGCTCTTGCAAAAAAGCATCAAGAAGTACCCGGACGACAAGCGGCTGCGCCTGACCTACGCGCGCATGCTGGTCGAACAGGACCGCATGGATGACGCCAAGGCCGAGTTCTCCAGCCTCGTCCAGCAATACCCGGAAGACGACGAACTGCGTTATTCACTGGCGCTGGTCTGCCTGGAAGCCAAGGCGTGGGATGAAGCCAAGGGCTACCTGGAAGACCTGATCGCCCGGGAAAGCCACGTCGATTCAGCGCACCTGAATCTGGGCCGGATCGCCGAAGAGCGCAACGATCCACAGGGCGCTCTGATCGAATACGGCCAGGTCGGACCTGGCAACGACTATCTGCCGGCGCAATTGCGTCAGGCCGATATCCTGATGAACAACGGCAAGACCGCCGAAGCCCAGAGCAAACTGGCCGCCCAGCGCGACGAACAACCGGACTACGCGATCCAGTTGTATCTGATCGAATCCGAAACCCTGGCCGCCAACAAACAAGGCGACAAGGCCTGGCAGGTTCTGCAAAAGGCGCTGCAGCAATATCCGGATGATCCGAACCTGCTGTACACCCGGGCAATGCAGGCGGAAAAACGCAATGACCTGGCGCAAATGGAGAAAGACCTGCGCCTGATCATCAAGCGCGACCCGGACAACGCGATGGCACTGAACGCCCTCGGCTACACCCTGTCCGATCGTACGACCCGTTATGCCGAAGCCAAGGCTCTGATCGAACAGGCACACCAGATCAATCCGGAAGACCCGGCGGTACTCGACAGCCTCGGCTGGGTGAATTTCCGCCTGGGCAACCTGGACGAAGCCGAACGCCTGCTGCGTCAGGCCCTGGAACGCTTCCCGGATCAGGAAGTCGCCGCACACCTGGGCGAAGTCCTGTGGGCCAGCGGCAAACAGCGCGAAGCCCGGCAAATCTGGGACAAGTTCCTCAAGGCACAACCCGACAGCCCTATCCTGCGCAGCACCATCAAGCGCCTGACCGGTTCAGAGACTCTCTAAAATCATGTTTTTGCGTCACATCATCGTTTTCAGCTTCATCGCCCTGCTCGCCGGTTGTGCGGGTTTCGGTGCCCGCGAATCGGTCGAGGGGCACGGCAACCCCGCGCAGTGGCGCGAACACAAAGAGCAGTTGACCAACCTCGACGGCTGGCAGATCGACGGCAAGATCGGCATCCGCGCACCGAAAGACTCGGGCAGCGGCACGCTGTTCTGGTTGCAGCGCCAGGATTACTACGACATTCGCCTCTCCGGCCCACTGGGTCGCGGTGCCGCTCGCCTGACCGGTCGGCCGGGCAAGGTGTCACTGGAAGTCGCCAACCAGGGTCGCTATGAGGCTCCGAGCCCGGATGCGCTGCTCGAAGAACAACTGGGCTGGAAGCTGCCGGTGTCCAATCTGGCCTGGTGGGTGCGCGGGCTGCCGGCACCTGCCAGCAAGAGTCGCCTGACGCTGGACGGCGACAGTCGCCTGGCCAATCTGGAACAGGATGGCTGGCAGGTCGAGTACACCGCCTACACCGAGCAAAATGGCTACTGGTTGCCCGAGCGGATCAAGCTGCACGGCACAGACCTTGATGTCACGCTGGTGATCAAGGCCTGGCAACCGCGCAAGCTGGGGCAATGAGATGCCGACCGCTCGCCTGACTCTGCCTTCCCCGGCCAAACTCAATCTGATGCTGCACATTCTCGGTCGCCGTGAAGACGGTTATCACGAATTGCAGACGCTGTTTCAGTTCCTCGATTACGGCGACGAAATCACCTTTGCCCTGCGCGAAGACGGTGTGATCCAGTTGCACACCGAATTCGAAGGCGTTCCTCACGACAGCAATCTGATCGTGAAGGCGGCAAAAAAGCTTCAGGAACAATCGGGCTGCACCCTGGGCATTGATATCTGGATCGACAAGATCCTGCCCATGGGCGGCGGGATCGGTGGCGGCAGTTCGAATGCCGCGACCACCCTGCTGGGTCTCAACCATCTCTGGCAACTGGGCTGGGATGCAGACCGGCTGGCTGCGCTGGGCCTGTCGCTAGGGGCCGACGTTCCGGTTTTCGTTCGCGGCCATGCGGCCTTTGCCGAAGGCGTGGGCGAGAAACTTACCCCCGTCGAACCGGAAGAACCCTGGTACGTCGTGCTGGTGCCGCAAGTCTCTGTAAGCACAGCGGAAATTTTTTCCGATCCGTTGTTGACACGTAACACGCCGCCCATTAAAGTGCGCCCCGTTCCTGAGGGAAACAGTCGTAATGACTGCTTGCCGGTGGTAGCGAGACGTTATCCAGAGGTTGGTAATGCCTTGAATTTGCTAGGTAAATTTACCGAAGCAAAACTCACCGGGACTGGAAGTTGTGTGTTTGGGGGCTTCCCAAGCAAAGCTGAAGCTGATAAAGTCTCGGCCCTTCTTACAGAGACCCTTACAGGTTTTGTAGCAAAAGGAAGCAACGTTTCGATGTTGCATCGCAAGCTGCAAACTCTGCTCTAAAGGAACCGAGTACCGGGTACTCGTTGCAACAGATACAGGGGCGTCGCCAAGCGGTAAGGCAGCAGGTTTTGATCCTGCCATGCGTTGGTTCGAATCCAGCCGCCCCTGCCATTTTCCTATACTCATCCAGGTATACCCTCAGCCTTCAGGTACTGCGCGTGTCCAAGATGATGGTCTTTACGGGGAACGCTAACCCCGATCTGGCTCGGCGTGTCGTACGTCAGCTGCATATCCCTCTCGGTGACATCTCTGTCGGTAAGTTCTCCGACGGCGAAATTACTGCCGAGATCAATGAAAACGTTCGCGGTAAAGACGTCTTCATTATTCAGCCGACTTGCGCTCCGACCAACGATAACCTGATGGAACTGGTAGTGATGGCTGATGCCTTCCGCCGCTCCTCGGCTACTCGTATCACTGCTGTTATTCCTTACTTTGGTTATGCCCGTCAGGATCGCCGTCCGCGTTCCGCACGTGTGGCTATCAGCGCGAAAGTCGTTGCTGACATGCTCACCGTAGTCGGCATCGACCGTGTTCTCACGGTTGATCTGCATGCTGACCAGATTCAGGGCTTCTTCGATATTCCGGTAGATAACATCTACGGCTCCCCGGTTCTGGTGGATGACATCGAAGATCAGCGCTTCGAAAACCTGATGATCGTGTCCCCGGACATTGGTGGCGTCGTGCGTGCACGTGCCGTTGCCAAATCCCTGGGCGTGGATCTCGGGATCATCGACAAACGCCGTGAGAAAGCCAATCACTCTGAAGTGATGCATATCATCGGTGATGTCGAAGGGCGTACCTGCATCCTGGTCGATGACATGGTCGATACCGCCGGCACCCTGTGCCACGCGGCCAAGGCCTTGAAAGAGCATGGCGCTGCCAAGGTTTTCGCCTACTGCACGCACCCTGTGCTGTCGGGTCGGGCAATCGAGAACATTGAAAATTCCGTGCTGGACGAGCTGGTGGTGACCAACACCATTCCGCTGTCCGCTGCAGCACAAGCCTGTGCGCGTATCCGTCAACTGGATATCGCACCGGTAGTTGCCGAGGCGGTCCGCCGCATCAGCAATGAAGAATCGATCAGCGCGATGTTCCGCTAAGGGCTCTGCCCTTCCAGAACATCCCGTTGACGAAAAGCGCCCCGCCCCGGCATCACTGTCGGGGCGGGGCTTTTTTGCCCATACCGTGTCTGGCGCTGGTCGCAAACGCCAACCGGTGATGGCTATTTTGGAGATACAAAATGACTGACTTTACTCTGAACGCTCAAGCGCGTACTGACCTGGGGAAAGGTGCGAGCCGCCGCCTGCGTCACGCTCTGAACATCCCAGCCGTTGTATACGGTGGTGACAAGCCTGCTGAATCCCTGACCATCGTGGCCAAGGAAATCGCCAAACTGTTCGAAAACGAAGCTGCCTACAGCCACGTTATCGAGCTGAACGTCGACGGCACCAAGCAGAACGTCATCGTTAAAGCGATGCAGCGTCACCCAGCCAAGCAATTCATCATGCACGCTGACTTCGTTCGCGTTGTTGCTGGCCAGAAACTGACTGCAAAAGTACCGGTTCACTTCATCAACGAAGAAGCTCCGGTCAAGAAAGGCGGCGAAATTTCTCACGTTCTGAACGAGATCGAAGTTTCCTGCGAAGCCAAGGACCTGCCTGAATTCATCGAAGTTGACCTGGCTAACGCCGAAGTCGGCGCGATCATTCACCTGTCCGACCTCAAGGCTCCTAAAGGCGTTGAGTTTGTTGCTCTGGCACACGGCGATGACAAGGCAGTTGCCAACGTCCACGCGCCACGTGTTGCTCCAGAAGCTGCAGAAGGCGCTGCAGAGTAATTTCACTCTGTACGCCGGAGTGACGGAAACATCGCGGACTGGAACGTAGCGAGAAAGCGGGCGGGAACGCGGAGTTTACATTCATGGTAAATGAGCATTTTTCGTCCACTTTCGCCGCTCGAAACCTTCGCGGCGATGTTATCCACCACTTCAAGGAAGGGCCCCTATCGTGACTGCCATCAAACTGATCGTTGGCCTGGGAAATCCAGGCGCCGAATACGAACAGACCCGGCATAACGCAGGGGCCCTTTTTGTTGAGCGCCTCGCGAACGCACAAGGTGTGAATCTTGTGGCCGATCGCAAATATTTCGGCCTGACCGGGCGCTATTCGCACCAGGGTCAGGATGTTCGTCTGCTGATTCCCACCACCTATATGAACCGCAGCGGCCAGGCCGTGGCGGCACTCGCCGGTTTCTTCCGCATCAAGCCTGAAGAAATCCTGGTGGCGCATGACGAACTCGATCTGCCTCCGGGCGTCGCCAAGCTCAAGGTTGGTGGCGGCCATGGCGGTCACAACGGATTGCGCGACATCATTGCGCAATTGGGTAATCAGAACACTTTCCATCGCCTGCGGCTTGGCATCGGCCACCCGGGCGTCGCCAGCATGGTTTCAAATTTCGTCCTGGGTCGTGCGCCACGCGCCGAACAGGAAAAACTCGATGCCAGCATCGACTTTGCCCTCGGCGTGCTGCCGGATATCCTCGCCGGTGAATGGAACCGTGCGATGAAAAACCTGCACAGCCAGAAGGCCTGACTCTACTCCGAGGGGAAACACCATGGGATTCAATTGCGGCATCGTCGGCCTGCCTAACGTCGGCAAGTCCACCCTGTTCAACGCCCTGACCAAATCCGGTATCGCGGCCGAGAACTTCCCCTTCTGCACCATCGAGCCCAACAGCGGTATCGTGCCGATGCCGGATTCGCGCCTGGATGCCTTGGCAGCCATCGTCAATCCAAAGCGCATCCTGCCGACCACCATGGAATTCGTCGACATCGCAGGCCTGGTGGCCGGCGCGTCGAAAGGTGAAGGCCTGGGCAACAAGTTCCTGGCGAACATCCGCGAAACCGATGCCATCGCCCATGTGGTCCGCTGCTTCGAAGACGAGAACGTGATTCACGTCTCCAACAGCGTCGACCCGAAACGCGACATCGAAATCATCGACCTGGAACTGATTTTCGCCGACCTCGACAGCTGCGAGAAGCAACTGCAGAAAGTCGCGCGCAATGCCAAGGGCGGTGACAAGGACGCTGTAGTTCAGAAGGGTCTGCTGGAGCAATTGATCGCTCACTTCACCGAAGGCAAGCCTGCGCGCAGCCTGATGAAGAACATGAGCGCCGATGAAAAAGGCGTGATCAAGGGCTTCCACCTGCTGACCACCAAGCCGGTCATGTACATCGCCAACGTCGCTGAGGACGGCTTCGAGAACAACCCGCACCTGGACGTGGTCATGGCCATTGCCGAAGAAGAAGGCGCCGTGGTCGTTCCGGTCTGCAACAAGATCGAAGCGGAAATCGCCGAACTGGATGATGGCGAAGAGAAAGACATGTTCCTCGAAGCCCTGGGCCTCGAAGAGCCTGGCCTGAACCGTGTGATCCGCGCCGGCTACGAAATGCTGCACCTGCAGACCTACTTCACCGCCGGTGTCGAAGAAGTCCGCGCCTGGACCGTCCGCGTCGGTGCCACCGCACCACAAGCCGCCGGCGTGATCCACACCGACTTCGAAAAAGGCTTCATCCGCGCCGAAGTGATCGCCTACAACGATTTCATCCAGTTCAAGGGTGAGCCTGGCGCCAAGGAAGCCGGTAAATGGCGCCTGGAAGGCAAGGATTACATCGTTAAAGACGGCGACGTGATGCACTTCCGTTTCAACGTGTAAAAGCTCTCGCCCAAGAAAAAGCCGCGCTCATGCGCGGCTTTTTTGTGCCTGATCATTCCAGACCGATCACGGTCTCCTGTGGGAGCGGGCTTGCTCGCGAAGAGGTCGGCACATTCAGTATTGATGGTGACTGACACACCGCTTTCGCGAGCAAGCCCGCTCCCACAGGGGATTTGTGTCGTGCCCGGATTTTCTGTTTCAAATCTGCCAGATCTGCCGACAACATCGACTTCATCGGCGCAACGCTGATAGCCCATCGCCATGGTCTGAATCTTGCCTTGTTTATCCGCTTAAACGCGGCCCCTTACAAAGGGGACCGAGAATGGGAAGTTTCGCCACAGAGTCGGCCTACAGAGCTGACGAGGGTGAAGTTTCGAGGCCTTTAAACGGGCACCGGTCGAGGACGTACGCACCTCGACGCACGCCAATGGTGCGTGGTGTCCAGGGGAGTCGTGGGGCATGCAGGCTTTTTTATCACCGGGGATCGGACTGCTGGGACGTTTCGGCTTCGCACGCAAATTCCAGCTGTTGTTTCTGTTGTTCATCCTGCCGCTGGCCGGCAGCTTGTGGATGATCGGCCAGGACTATCGCGAAAAATTGAACCTGATCTCCGGCGAACGTGCCGGGGTTCGGCAACTGTTGGCCCTCGATGCACTGGATAACCTGCTGGCGGCACAACGTGATCGCGCAGCCCGTTGGCGCGCCACTGAAACCAACCGTCAGCCGACGCCTGCCACCCTCGCCGCCGTGGCCGCGTTCGATGCAGCTCAACCCGCCGTCGCCCAAGCCACTTCGGACTTGAGCAACACCCTGCAAAAGGAAGGCGCCGAGGCCGAAACCCTGGCTCGCTATCAGGCGCTGCAAAAAGCCCTCGATGGCCTGGACTCCAAAAGCCTGGGCAGTGTCGGCTGGTGGCCTGACGGCTACGATCGCTTCACCAACGCCTTGAGCGCCCTGCAAGCCCTGCGCGAACAGATCGCCATGGACAATCGCCTGACACTGGCGCCATGGCTGGAAACCTATTTGCTGACGCAGATCTCCACTCAGCACGCTCCGGATTTGATCGAGCGGGTCGGTCGCCTGGCGGCGGTTGGCCAGGCTTCAGTGGTATCCGGGCAATTCACCCTGCAAAGCCGCCTGCAACTTCGCGACTTGCGCAGTCGTATCGGTGACGCCCGGGAACAGTTGGTGAAAACCGCGAGCCTGCTGGAAGCGCGGCTGCCCAGCGCCCTGCAAACCTGGGCCGGGCAGTACCAGGACAGCCTCAGGCGCCTGGACGGCGGCCTGAAAGTCCTCGATGACGGCGTTTTCGGCGGCAGCATCAACCTCAAGCCGGAAGACTTCGAGCGCAGCATGGACGCCCTGCTCGCCGATCTCGCGACCTTGCGCCAGCAATCTCTGATGTCACTGGATCATCGCCTGGATTACTACCACGGTTCAGCGATTCGCCAGTTCATCCTGGTGGCGAGCGTGTTCGGCATCCTGCTGCTTGCAGCCTTGTACCTGTTCATCTGTCTGCAGGCGTCGATCCGCCGCAGCGCCAGCGGCATCACCCTGCTCGCCGAAGGCCTGCGCGATGGCAATCTGAGTCTGCAGGCGCCGGTACAGGGTCGCGACGAACTGGCCGCCATCAGTACGGCCCTGAATGTCGCCGTCGTGCAATTGCGCAGCAGCCTGCTGGGTGTCGATCACGAAACCTCGCAATTGAGCAACGCGGTCCAAACCCTCAATCACCATTCCAGCGATGCCCTGGGCGAAGTCGAAGCCCAGCAGTTGCAGATCAGCCAGATCGCCGCAGCCGCCACGCAACTGGCCGCCACCTCCCAAGGGGTCGCCGAGAGCTGCGAGCGGGCTTCCGGCAGCGCCCAGCACACCCGACGCATCGCCGCCGACAGCAGCCGTGACAGCCAACGCACCACGGCGAGCATCCAGCAACTCAATCAGCGCCTGAACGACACCGCAGCGGCCCTGGGCCGCGTCAGTGAGCAAGGGCAGCAGATTCAGCTGGTGGTCGACACCATTCGCGGCGTCGCCGAGCAGACCAACCTGCTGGCACTGAACGCCGCCATCGAGGCCGCTCGCGCAGGCGAGCAGGGTCGCGGTTTTGCGGTGGTGGCCGACGAGGTGCGCAGCCTGTCGCAACGCACCCAGTCCTCGACCGCGCAGATCGCCGGGACCGTCGACAGCTTGCGCAGCACAGTCAACGAAGCAGTCAGCCTGATGGAAGCCGCCTGCGGTCAGGCACAATCCGATGCGCAAGCCGTCACCGGGCTTGGCGAGCGTTTAGGAGAAATTGCCAGCGCCGTTCAGGGCGTCACCGACACCCTGGCGCAGATCGCCTCGGCGGTCGATGAACAGGCGAGCACGGCCGACGAGGTCAGCGGCAACATCCAGCAAGTCGACCAGGCGGCGGTTCGCCTGCTCGAAGGCGCGCGGGCGGTGAACCTTGCAGCCGACACCTTGAGCCAGGGCAGCAAGGCCCTGAGCGCGAATACCGGCAGGTTCCAGCTCAATTGACGCCCTCCCCCGGGCCGTTTTTCCGGCTCGGGAGGATAAGCGGTTGAAAATGTAGAAAAATATTTTGGAATTACGCTTGACGCATCTGCATTACCGGTGAATAATGCGCGCCACTTGGCTACATAGCTCAGTTGGTTAGAGCATAGCATTCATAATGCTGGGGTCCGGGGTTCAAGTCCCTGTGTAGCCACCAAGTACTAAAAACGGCTTACCGCGAGGTAGGCCGTTTTTTTATGCCCCAAGAAAAGTGCCCTGTCGTATGGAACGGTAAAACCGTTCCGTACTGTTCATTTCAGGTACGAATCGTCGGCAGCGCCGACAACGCCCTCTCCCATATCTGCCACGTCCGCAGCCAGACCATCGCCTGCCAGTCGCTGTCAGCGGGAAAGAATTGCTCCAGCAGATTGAGCTTGATGTCGCGCCCCGTCGCATCGCTTGGATTGCCATGCAGATGCAGCCAGTGATCGTCGCGCAGATGTTTGTGCACGTCCGGCCCGGGATAAGTCCCGCACTCGATGACGAACGGCATCATCCGCACCTGCGGCAATGCATTGATCAGCGCCTGCGAGGTATAGCCGGTCGCGGTCGCCGCCACGCCGGTTTCGCTCACCGTGCCGGCACCGGTGTGCAAGGTGTAGAGCCACGGACCATAAATTGCCTGGGCATCGGCCAGCGCCGGATAAGCGGATTCGGTGATGGTCAGCAGCATCGGATGCCCGTATTCCCCGGCGCCGGTGTGCAGGTCGAAACACATCGCGACCTCGGCATGGCTCAGGTGCGCTTGCAGGATCCGTTGCAGCGTGCGGTTCGACCAGCTCGGCGCCAGCCCGCCGTAGAACAGGCCATCGGCGTGCCCGTGCTGCCCGCCTTCGACAATCGACATGACCGCCGACCAACCGTGCTGGTGGATCTGCTCATTGAGCAGCGCATCGGCCTGATCACGCTCCGGACCTTGCAGCTGCGGGCACCCATAGATGCCGTGCAGCGCGTCATAGGCCCGGTTGTCCGGCAATGGCCCGTCGAAGTTCAGGTGATTGCGGTTCAGGTCGATGTTGTCTTCGTTGACCCGACGCAGCCACGCCATGCCCCACGGGTTGATCGCATGGATCATCACCACCGCAACATCGTCCGGCAACGTGCGTTTGCCGAGGTCCTGCAGCCATTTGATCTGACAACCCGAGCCATAGAAGCCTTCGACGCCGTGGGTGCCGCTGAGCGCGACCAGCAGGCGTTTGGCACCGGGATCACCGAGCACCGCCACATCCGTACTCAGATCCTCGCCAAACGGCCCCTGGAGCGGGTGCGGGTACTCGGTCAGCGTCGCTCCGGCTGCGCTGGCCGCCGCGAGGAATTGTTCGCGCTGGGAACGGTAGCTCGGCTGGGTCGGGAATTCGCTCTGCATGTCGGCCTCTTGTAGATTTTCTGGCGGGCTATCGGCAATGACCCTACAGAAATTCCACCCATTGATGAAGGATAAAAGCACTGTTGTTGTAGGACGCGGTTTGCGCCACGTCACAACGGTGGATAAAGTCCCTGAACCTTTCCCAAGGACAGAGGCCCCCGCGCATGTTTTCAGCCTTCCACTTTCGTCTGCCAGTGCTGTCGCTGCTGGTCGCTGCGTTAACGCTGGCCGCATGCAACGCACCGCCCTCCTCACCCTCGGTTTCGACCCTGCCCCAGGCCCCGGAAAACGCTTCCGGTTTTCGCACCGACCTGCAAACCCGCCACGCCTCCAGGCACATGGCCGCTGCCGCCAACCCGCTGGCCGCCGAAGCCGGGCGAGAGATGCTGCGTCGCGGCGGTTCGGCGATCGATGCGGCGATTGCGATGCAGGCGGTATTGACCCTGGTCGAACCGCAATCTTCAGGCATTGGCGGTGGCGCGTTGATCGTGCTCTGGGATGGCAAATCCGTGCGCACCTACGATGGCCGGGAAACGGCACCGGCTGGCGCAACGGAGAAGCTTTTCCTACAGGCCGACGGGCAACCGATGTCATTTCCCCAGGCACAGATCGGCGGTCGCTCAGTGGGAACGCCGGGCGTATTGCGCGCCCTTGAGCTGGCCCATCAAAAACACGGTCGCCTGCCATGGGCGCAGCTGTTCGAACCAGCTATCGAACTTGCCGATCAAGGTTTCGCCATCTCGCCGCGCCTTCATCTGCTGATCGCCTCGGACTCGAAGCTGCGCACCTCGCCCGACATGGCGGCGTACTTCCTGAATGCCGACGGCACCCCGAAAGCCGTCGGTACGCGCCTGAAGAACCCGGCACTGGCCAATGTCTTCCGGCGCATCGCCAGCGAAGGCGCGGACGCCCTCTACAAAGGCCCCATCGCCGAGGAAATCGTCGCCAAGGTCCAGGGCCACGCCAACCCGGGCAGCCTGTCGCTGAATGACCTCAAGGGCTACAGCGCCAAGGAGCGCGCGCCGCTGTGCACCGACTACAAGCGCTGGCAAGTGTGCGGCATGCCGCCGCCGTCATCCGGCGGGATCGCCGTCGCGCAGATCCTCGGCACTCTGCAAGCCCTCGAGGCTCAGGACAAGCGCTTTGCCCTGGCGCCACTGAAACCGGTCAAGTCCAGCGCTCCTGCGGGCATCGAGCCCACTCCAGAGGCGGTGCACCTGATCTCCGAAGCCGAGCGCCTGGCCTACGCCGACCGCGCCCAGTACGTGGCCGATACCGACTTCGTGCCGGTACCCGTCAAAGGCCTGGTGGACCCCGCCTATCTGGCCAGCCGCGCCGAACTGATCAGCGATCGCAGCATGGGCACGGCCAAACCCGGAACGCCGCCGGGGATCAAGGTGGCGTTCGCGACGGATCGTTCGCCGCTGCGAATCTCCACCTCGCAAGTGGTGGCGGTGGATGATCAGGGTGGCGCGGTCTCCATGACCACCACCATCGAATCCGCCTTCGGCTCGCACCTGATGGTTCAAGGCTTCCTGCTCAATAACGAGATGACCGACTTTTCCTTCATCCCCGAAGAGCACGGGAAGAAAGTCGCCAACCGCGTCGAACCGGGCAAACGCCCACGCTCCTCCATGGCCCCGACGCTGATCTTCGACCGCCAGAGCGGCGAATTCGTCGCCAGCGTCGGCTCCCCAGGCGGCTCGCAAATCATCGAATACGTCGCCAAGACCACCATAGGCCTGCTCGACTGGAACCTCGACGCACAATCCGCCATCAACCTGCCCAACTTCGGCAGCCGCAACGGCCCGACAGAACTCGAGGAAGGCCAATTCAGCCCGGCACTGATCCAGGCCCTGAAGGACAAAGGCCACAACGTCAGCGAAATCGACATGACCAGCGGCACCCAGGCGATCGTTCGGGTCAAGGACGCACAGGGCAAGGCCTCGCTGGCAGGAGGCGCCGATCCCCGGCGTGAGGGGGAAGCGTTGGGGGATTGAGTCTTACGTGAGTGTGGGAAAGGGCTTACTGGGAGGTAGGCCCTTTTTTATGAATGCGGGTGCCCGTTCGCTTTCAGATTCGGCAGGCTCCTACCCGCAAATCGAGGCTGTTTCAGTAAAGTTGGTTCCAGTGCTCCCCCCAACAATCTGCGCACTATGACGACGCCGACACCGTCGAGATGGAGTAACCATGAACATTCATCCCATTCGTACCGAAGAGGACTACCGTGAGGCCCTCAAGAATGTGTCTGCTCTATTCGACAACGAACCCGAGCCCGAGACCGCTGAAGGTGACTACTTCGAGGTAATGATCACGCTGATCGAAGCTTATGAAGCGAAACACTTTCCAGTGGATCTGCCCAATCCGATCGACGCGATTAAATTCCGCATGGAGCAATCCGGTCTGTCCGCTGCCGATCTTGCGCCAGCCATTGGCCGTACCAATCGAGTCTATGAAGTGCTCAACGGCAAACGTGCACTGACCCTGCCGATGATCTGGAAACTCCATGAGCTTTTTGGCATTCCGGCCCAGAGCCTGATCAAGCCGATGAAAGAGGCTTGATCAGGCGACTCGCTCAGCGACTGATTTTCAAAGCCCGGCGAGCCTCATGCTTCTCCAGCGCCAGCTCGATCAGCCGCGTGACCAGTTCGCTATAGGTCATGCCCGCGGCCTGCCAAAGTTTCGGGTACATGCTGATGCGGGTGAATCCTGGCAGGGAGTTGATTTCGTTGATCAGCACCTCGCCGCTCTCGGTGAGGAACACATCGACCCGCGCCAGCCCGGAGCAGCCCAGCACCTCGAATGCCTCGACTGCCATCGCGCGGATGCGCTCGCTGGCTTCCTTGCTGATGTTGGCCGGGACCACCACTTCGGCAGCCTTGTCGTCGATGTATTTGCTGTCGTAGGAGTAGAAGCCGCTGTGCACCACGATCTCGCCGCAACCGCTGGCGATGGCGCTGTCGTTGCCCAGTACCGCGCATTCGATTTCACGGCCACTGACGGCGGACTCGACCAGCACCTTTTCATCGAACCCCAGCGCCAGCTCGATTGCCGCGTTGTATTCGGCTTCGTCGACCGCCTTGCTCACGCCCACGGATGAGCCCTGGTTTGCCGGTTTGACGAACAGGGGCAGGCCCAATTTGGCGACCACTTCGGCAAAAGTCATGTGCCCTGCGGTTCGGCGAGTCAGGGTCACGAACGGTGTGACCGCCAAACCAGCATCGCGCAGCAGGCGCTTGCTGATGTCCTTGTCCATGCACACCGCCGAACCCAGCACGTCCGAGCCGACAAAGGGCAGGTCCGCCATGCGCAGCAGGCCTTGCAGGCAACCGTCTTCGCCGAGGGTGCCGTGGACGATCGGGAAGATCACATCGACGTGCCCCAGCAGCTCCTGGCTGGAGGTTTCCACCAATTGCTGATTGGTCTTGCCGGGCACGACCGCCAACTCACGGTTGGATTGATTCAAGGCAATCAGCGCCGGATTTTCCTGATTCAGCAGGAAGTTCGAAGGATCATTGAGATGCCAGTGACCTTGCTTGTCGATGCCGATCAAGACCGGCTCGAAACGCGAACGGTCCAGGGCATCGACGATGTTCTTCGCCGATTGCAGCGACACTTCATGTTCGGCCGAGCGGCCGCCAAAGATGATTCCTACACGCAACTTGCTCATTGCCTGGCCTCGATGTAAGTGTGTTTAGGGCAGCAACGCTTTGCCGTCCACCGGCGCGCCAATGGTCAAAAAGTGTCCGCCGGCGACGTGATGCAAGGTACGCAGCGCGTCATGGCCCTCGAAGTGCCAGCGCCCGTCACTGAACACGCGCTCGTCGGCCTGGGCGGCGATCACTTCGGCGACGAACAGATCATATTGCTGATGGTTGCCGGGTTCGGGCAGCAGCTTGCATTCGAGCCATGCGACACAGCCCTCGAGCATCGGCGCGTCGATCTTATCGGCGTCGAAGGTGGGCAAGTCGTAGATCTGGAATTTATCGCGCCCGTGTTCTCGAGTCAGCTCAAGGCCGGAGGTCGAGCCGACGGTTTGCGCGATATCGGCTTGCGCGGCGCAGGGAACGTTGAGGACGAAGGTGCCGGAGGCTTCCAGCAGTTGCCGGGTCCAGGTGGACTTGTCCAGCACCACGGCGATTTTCGGCGGTTCGAAATCCAGCGGCATGGCCCAGGCCGCGGCCATGATGTTGCGTTCGCCGCCATGGGCCGCGCTGACCAGGACGGTCGGCCCGTGGTTGAGCAAACGATAGGCCTTGGACAAGGGAACCGGCCGGCGGTGGGAAACGCTCATGGATGTCTGCTCCTGGAGAAATGAGCCGATTGTAGCGACATCCCAAATGAAAAGATCGCAGCCTGCGGAGCATCCTGGAGCTGCCGCAGGCTGCGATCCTTTACGAATCAGCTCGCCAGTTGATTGGCAAACTGCCCCACCGCATTGACCACTTTCTGCGCGCCATCCTGAATCTCGACGATCACTGTGCCCGCTTCCGCCGCCAGTGCCAGGCCCTGTTCCGCCTGGAGCTTGCCATCGGTCATCAGGGCCACGGCATTGCGCGCCATCTCCTGGTTCTGCCGCACCACCAGCACGATCTCATCGGTGGCCTGGCTGGTGCGTGAGGCCAGTTGCCGGACCTCGTCCGCCACGACCGCAAAACCTCGTCCTTGCTCACCGGCTCGGGCCGCTTCGATGGCGGCGTTCAGCGCCAGCAGGTTGGTCTGTTCGGCAATACCGCTGATGGTTTTGACGATGGTGCCGATGACCAGCGATTGTTCGTTCAAGGCTTCGATGCCATCACCTGCGGTCTGCATGTGCTTGGCCAGGTCTCGCATCACGTCCACCGCCTGCGTTACCACCGCGTTGCCACGCTGGGCGCTCTGGTCCGTTTGCTGCGAGGTGCTGTAGGCAATGTTCGCCGCTTCCGCTACGGCTTGTTCCTGATTGACCTGATCGGTGATCACGGTGGCGAATTTCACCACTTTGTAGAGCTTGTTGTTGGCATCGACCACCGGGTTGTAGGACGCCTCCAGCCAGACTGTACGACCATGGCTGTCTACACGCTGGAAACGGTCGGCCACATACTCACCTGCGTTCAGGCGGCGCCAGAAGTTTTGGTAATCGGCACTGTTGGCGTCTTCCGGGCGGCAGAAGGTGCGGTGATGTTTGCCCTTGATCTGCGCCAGACTGTAACCCATGCCGGACAGGAAGCGATCATTGGCCGCCAGCACGGTGCCATTGAGGTCGAACTCGATCACCGCCGTCGAACGCACCAGCGCGCCGATCAGGTTTTCATGTTCGCGAGAGGCTTCGATGGTGCGGGTCAGGTCGCTGGAGAAGATCGAGAAATGCCGGATCCGGCCATCCGCCGAGCGCACAGGCTGCACGATCGAGCGTAACCACGCTTCCTCTCCACTTCCGCGCAACAGGCGAACGGCACCGGCGAAGTGCTCGCCGCGGGTCAGTGCAGCTTTGAAACGGTGATGGAAGTCATCGGTTTTCACATGATCCGGGACCAGGTCTTCAATGTGCCGACCTATCAAGTCACCGCTGCGATAATTCATCTCACCGAGGAAGTTCTGGTTGACCGACTGCACCCGCCCATCAGGGTCGAGGGTCAGTACCAGCATCTCGCTTTCCAGGCTTTCCTTCACTTGCTGAAGGCTGGAGAGTTCTTCGCGTAGAGCCAGCAGCTCCTGCTTCAAGCGTTTATTGAACATGGGAAAGCACCGATGGGCAGGGTTGGAAAGCGGTATGCAGCCTAACCATCGGCCTAGCGGTTCTTTTCTGAAGTGCGTTTAGGGTTTGTCCTACAAAAATAATCAGGGGCCTGTGAAAGACCCCTGTGCAATTACACCGCGCCAGCGACAGAACAACTGCCGACCTTCGGCATCCGCGCACCGAAATACGCCGCACTGCCCATGCCCACCGCGCCCATCACCGCGCAGAAAATCACGCAAATCCATGGACTCCATGGCATCAGACCGATCAGCAACAACGGTGTGATACTCGCCCATGCGGCATAGGCAATGTTGTAGGTAAAGGAAATGCCGGAAACGCGGATGCGCGCCGGGAACAGGCTGACCATCACCGAGGGCACCGCGCCAACCACTCCGCAACAGAGACCTGCTATCGAGTAGGCCAGACCGATCCAGTTACCGCCATTGATCAGACAGGCGTAGAGCACGCCAATACCCAGCGGCAGCAACAGGCTGTAAATCATGACCGTGCGCCAGGCCCCGACACGGTCGACCAGCAAACCCGCCAGCACGCAGCCGATGTTCAGAAAGACGATACCCAGTGCGCTCAGGGCGAAGGTGTGGCTGGCGGTCATGCCGAAGGTTTTCTGCATCATGGTCGGGGTGATGACCACGAACACCACCACCGCCGAGGTCAGCACACAGGTGAGGATCATCGCCGGCAGCATGGCCAGCCGATGCTCGCGCAGCACCGCCCGCAACGGCAGTTCGACGTGTTCTTCGCGGCGAGCCTGCATGGCCGTGAACACCGGAGTTTCACTGAGCCAGCGGCGTAGCCAAACACCGATCACCCCGAACACGCCACCGAGCAGGAACGGATACCGCCAGGCGTAATCGAGGATCTCGGTCGGGGTGAAAAGCTGAGCGAGGAAGGTCGCCGTGAGGGCGCCCAGCAGGTAGCCGAAAGTCAGCCCTGCCTGCAAAAAGCCCAAGGCGTAGCCGCGATGGCCAATCGGCGCATGTTCAGCCACGAACACCCAGGCACTGGGGACCTCGCCGCCAACCGCGGCCCCTTGAAGAACACGCAGCAACAACAGCAACAGCGGTGCGAAATAGCCGATTTGCGCGTAGGTCGGCATGACCCCGATCAGCAGGCAGGGCAGCGCCATCATCAGGATGCTCAGGCTGAACACCCGTTTGCGCCCCAGCCGGTCGGCGAAGTGCGCCATCAGGATTCCGCCCAGGGGGCGCGCGAGGTAGCCAGTGACGAAGATGCCGAAGCTCTGCAGCAGCCGCAGCCATTCGGGCATTTCCGGCGGGAAAAACAACTGGCTCAAGGTCAGCGCGAAAAACACGAAGATGATGAAGTCGTAGATTTCCAGCGCCCCGCCAAGGGCCGCGAGGCCCAGGGTCTTGTAGTCCGAGCGGCGAAAGGGCGCCGGGCGCGAATCGGTAATGGCATTCATGTAAAAGAACTCTGGCACAGGCAAAAACCAAGGCGCCCATGGTCTACGCAAACGCCGCAAGGAACAACCCGCTAGACCAAAGTCGCATAGCCGTAAAACAGCGTCACAAAATATTTCGCCTTGATTTACTGTAACCGCCTGTCCAGACGGGCGATCGGAGCCCTGAAGACCACAACAAAACATAAAAATTCGAGGTGTTCCCGTGGCCGCTGATATCGAAGATAGCCGCTCAGCCCGCTTTGCCCTGCGCTGCTCAAGTTTTGCCGAACGCTGGTTCCCCGATTCCTGGGTCTTTGCCGCCCTTGCAGTGATCATCGTTGCCGTGGCCACGATGTTCATGGGCGCCAAGCCCACCGATGCCGCGATGGCGTTCGGTGATGGCTTCTGGAGCCTGATCCCCTTCACCATGCAGATGGCGTTCGTGGTGATCGGCGGTTATGTGGTGGCCAGCTCTCCGCCTGCGGTGAAGCTGATTGACCGCCTGGCCAAGATCCCGAAAAACGGCCGTTCCGCCGTGGCCTGGGTCGCCCTGATTTCCATGGTCGCTTCGCTTCTGAACTGGGGCCTGTCGCTGGTATTCGGCGGCCTGCTGGTACGCGCCCTGGCCCGCAGAACCGATCTGAAAATGGATTACCGCGCCGCCGGTGCTGCCGCCTACCTCGGTCTTGGCGCCGTGTGGGCCCTGGGTCTGTCGTCGTCCGCGGCGCAGTTGCAGGCCAACCCGGCGAGCCTGCCGCCGTCGATTCTGTCGATCACCGGGGTCATTCCATTCACCCAGACAATCTTCCTCTGGCAGTCCGGCGTGATGCTGCTGGCGCTGATCGTAATCTCGGTGATCATCGCCTACGCCACCGCCCCGGGGAAAAACTCGGCGCGCGACGCCGAGGCCTGCGGCGTCGACCCGAGCTTCAACCTGCCACCGCTGCAACCGCGCACCCGTCCCGGCGAATGGCTGGAACACAGCCCGCTGCTGATCATCCTGCTGGTGCTGCTGGCCGCTGGCTGGCTGTTCCATGAGTTCTCGACCAAACCTGCGATCACCGCGATTTCCGGCCTGAACACCTACAACTTCCTGTTCATCATGCTCGGCGCCCTGCTGCACTGGCGTCCGCGCAGCTTCCTCGACGCCGTGGCCCGCGCAGTGCCGACCACCACCGGCGTGCTGATCCAGTTCCCGCTGTACGGCTCGATCGCCGCGCTGATGACCACGGTAAAAGGCGCCGACGCCCAGACCCTGGCCCACCACATCTCGACCTTCTTCGTCAGCATCGCCTCCCATGACACCTATGCGTTGCTGATGGGCGTGTACTCGGCGATTCTCGGCTTCTTCATTCCATCCGGCGGCGGCAAGTGGATCATCGAAGCGCCGTACGTGATGCAAGTGGCCACCGACCTGAACTACCACCTGGGCTGGGCCGTGCAGATCTACAACGCCGCCGAAGCCCTGCCGAATCTGATCAACCCGTTCTACATGCTGCCGCTGCTGGGCGTGCTGGGCTTGAAGGCCCGGGACCTGATCGGGTTTTCGTTCGTACAGTTGCTGGTACACACACCGCTGGTGCTGGTGTTGTTGTGGGCACTGGGGACGACGCTGGCGTATATGCCGCCAGTGATGCCTTAAGGCGGAGGGAATTGCACCTGCTGCAAGGCAGGTGCAATCACGAATCGGAAGGCAGGACTTTCAATAATTCAGGTAATGCCACCTGAACTGTCTCCCACACTATTCCGAGATTGATGTCGAAATAGCCATGAGCAATGCGATTACGCATACCCCGCATGCTGCGCCACGGTACTCGGGAGTGTGAGCTGGTGAAGTCGGGGTAGCCGTCCATGATTTTGGTCGCTGCCTCGCCAATGATAACGAGACTCATGATGACCGCTTGCTGGGTGCGTTTGTCATCGAAAAAGTCTTCCCAGCCCATGTCCTCGACAAAAATCAAAGCATCGCTGGCTGCCTGGCGCATATGCTCAAGATAGTCGCCAAGACGATGGTCCGTCATACCGGACGCGCCTGATCGAGTACCTGCTGACGAAACTTCAATGGCAAATCCCCTGGCGTCAGCAGATCAACGCTGACCCCCAGCAAATCCTCCAGCTCGAGCTGGAGCCCTCCAAGATCGAACAAGGTAGCGCCCGGCAGCGTATCCACCAGCAGGTCAAGATCGCTCCCTTCCTGATCCGTCCCGAACAACACCGAACCGAACACTCGGGGATTGGAAGTCCGAAAGCGGCTGACAACCTCGCGAACGGCTGCTCGTTGCAGATCAAGCGCGATTGAGGGCCTCATGTTTCACCTTTTATCGACGGCGGTATTGCGCCAGTCTAGCAGCGGTCCGGTGCGCCAGACACTGCACGAGCGACAACCCGAGTGCTACATATAATGTATCCGCCCTGTTCAAGGGATCACGCTGAAAGGATCTGAGCATGCAAAAACTCGCAGGACTTACCCTCGCGGCTCTCACCCTGAGTGCCGCTGCTCACGCCGATGTCGGCATGAAGCTGGGCAGCACCGAACGCGTTACCCGCCTGTTTGCTTATCCCAACAATTGCAATGTCATCTGCTTTCGCAACTGGACGCTCGAGCAGACCGTCGAGCATTACCTGACCCAAAGCCTGCAACGCGATGGCTACAGCGATGCGAAGGTGCTGGTCAAAAACGATAACAACCAGCTACATGCCGAAATCACCGGCGTCCCCAAAAGCTATGAAAAGCCACTGGCAGCGCTGCTTGATGCCGGTGATCTGGCGTACAACGGCGCGAGCAAGCTCAATGCCGACGGCAAGTGGGCCTACAGCTGGTATTTCTTCCTGCCACTGGGCATGGCCCTGGAAAACCGCAGGAGTGTCGAGCTGCTGCACTTCCCGCCGGACTATTCACTGACCCAGGCCCAGGATTACCTGAAATCCGCCACCACCGATCGCTGGGCGTCCCTGCTGACGGTGAACGGCATCCCCGCCGAGCAGACGCCCGCCTTCCAGACGATCATCGATATCGCGCCGATTGCAGCGCCTTCCAATGCCGGCAAGGACCTCGAAGGTGTCTACGACTACTTCAAGGATTATCAGACCGTCATGGTCAGGAACATGAGCGTGACGGCCAGCGGGGAGCCTTTGCCGATGGTCGCCTTCGGTACGCCGGTGCGTAACTGGATCAAGCAACAGTATGGGCCGACGGTGAACGTGCTGAGCCTGGTAAACATCAGCCCGAGCGACGGGACAAAGGTGCCTGTGCTGGGCGCCAACCACCCGAGCTATATCTGGTACGCGTCTGATCCGGATAACTACACAGGCAACGATGCCAAGGCCAAGGCCGATACGGCGGGCCTGAAAGTCATGGGCCAGGATCTGAGTGTCGCCTGCTGGCAGGCCGCCATGGGCCGCCAGCCGGACAGCAATCCTGACATCGAACTCAAGAGCTGCACGCAAACCTGGCAAGTGGCCCAGAAGGAAAAGACCTGCGCGCTGTTCTACACCTCGATTCGCAACCTGACGCCAGCCCAAGCTGCAGGCAAATGCGCGACGGCAACCATTGCACCGCAGCTCAAACAGCTCAAGGCGCCAGCCCCCGCCACCACGGTCCCCGCGCCGGGGCTGTAAAACGATGAACGGCAGTCCAACTGTCATTTGTGACAGTAGACCGCCGGTTCCATCTGCGAGAGGCTTGGGGCTGAACTCATGCGCTGCAGCGCTGACAGGATCGTCAGCTGATCGAGGTCGCAGCCCCCGCCGACAAGGATCGTTAGATGAAAGCCAGTGCCCTGCGCAAATCCCTCGCGCCGCCCCCCGCGGGCGTCTATCCGTTTACCGAACTGCCCACCGACCTCGGCTTCCCCTCCCTCACCGACTTCGAGATTCTCACCAATAGCGCCGGCAAGCCGATTGCCGCAATGGCGTTGCGCGAATTTCCGCGAATCAGCCGGATTTGCCGCGTTTCCGGCCATCTGCTGCCCTATCGCAGCCGGCACACGCGGCAGATGGCGCCCGGGGTGCATGTCTACGACCCACGGTTCTGCGGATTGCTGAGGCACTCGTGCGATCCCAATGTCTATCTCGACATGAGCGAGCTGTGGTTATGGGCGCTGAAGGACATCAGGAAGGGCGATTGGCTGGCGATGGACTATGCCGCCACCGAGGACAAGTTGCTGCGACAGTTTGCCTGTCTGTGTGGCTCGTACAACTGCCGGGGCTGGATTACCGGCTATGACGAGGCGCCAAACGCCGACGGCCAGCTGTTTTTGCAAAACTGGCGTCGGCAGGGTTTGTCCTGACGCGTATTACAGCGGTTCGAAAGGACGCAGGCGGTATTGCGGCGGCAATTGCTCAGGGCCGCTGATGGTGGTGTTCAGGCTCTTCCAGCGACCGTCCTTGATGCCGTAGATGCAGCCGTGGATCGACAGCTTCTGACCACGGTGCCAAGCGTTCTGCACGATGCTGGTGTGGCCGACGTTGGCCACTTGCTGGATCACGTTGAGTTCGCACATGCGGTCGACCCGCTCTTCTTCAGTCGGCAGCTTGGCGAGTTCTTCGCGCTTTTCGTAGTACAGGTCGCGGATGGTGCGCAACCAGCCATCGATCAGGCCGAACTGACGATCCTGCATCGAGGCGCGCACACCGCCACAGCCATAGTGGCCGGTGACGAGGATGTGTTTGACCTTGAGCACGTCGACCGCGTACTGAATCACCGACAGGCAGTTCAGGTCGGTGTGCAGGACCACGTTGGCCACGTTGCGGTGCACGAACAGATCGCCCGGCAGCATGCCCACGATCTCGTTGGCCGGTACCCGCGCATCGGAACAGCCGATCCACAGGTATTCAGGCGTCTGCTGGCGAGCCAGTTTGGCGAAGAAGTCCGGATCTTCCTTGGTGATCGCGTCAGCCCAACGCTCGTTGTTATCAATCAGGTCTTGTAAGTCATGCATGCTGGGAAGCCTCAAGAATGATTTGCTGCTTTGACAGTCAACCGCCCGTCGGGGTCACCAAAGGATTGCAGGTGTTTTCGTTGGAATTCTCGTGTGCCGGGTGAGTCCACCCTAGTAAGGCCCACAGAATGAGGATTTGCCATGAATGATTCACGACGTCCTTACGACGCGGCGCAGCCGCAACCCATCGATGATAACGAAGACCGCATGGGATCGGTGCACGAACTGGACTTCGACGACGAACAGCCCAGCGCGAAAATCGGCGATGAGCTGCCCGAGCGTGAGCGCGAGCAATTGATGCCTGGCTCAAGGGTGCGTGAAGCGGGCATGACCGGCGCTTCGACCGATGATCATCAGCCGACCGACGACGATTTGAGCCCGGAAACCCTGATTCGCGAAGACGGCGCCCGGGATGCTCGGGAAATCGGTCGGGGCAATGAGTCCGGTTGGGATTTGAGCATCGTCGATGAAGACCAGATTGGCGGTGGCGGCGGGCTGGATGAGGCGGAGCTGGCGCGGCGCGATCCGCTCGACGGCAAGCGCTGATCAACGTCTGATAAATCGCAATCGCGAGCAGGCTCGCTCCCACATTGAATTGCGAACTCCTGTGGGAGCGAGCCTGCTCGCGAGATTTTCTCAGTCGACCAAAGTGCAGGCCATGACCACCGCATCTTCGCGCCCACCCACCGCCGGGTAGTAGTCCCGACGCCGGCCGATCTCATTGAATCCATAACGCTCATACAGCTTGAAAGCCGCCGTATTGCTGTCACGCACCTCCAGGAAACACTCCCGGGCTTCAGCCTTATAGGCAATCGACATCAGATGCTCCAGCAACGTCAAACCCAGGCCGCGGCCCTGGTTTTCTGGTTTGACAGTGATGTTCAGCAGATGCGCTTCATCAAGAATGACCTGCACCACACCGTGCCCGACCTGCTGCTGCCCTTCGAACATCAGCCAGATCTGGTACTTGCCCAGGCCATCGAGAAAAATGCCGCGGGTCCAGGGATGGCTGTAGGCCGCGTATTCAACCTTCAGTACAGCGTCCAGATCCGCCTCGGTCATGGGGCGGAACGATACAGATTCACTCATTCGATTCTTTCCAGCGCGCCATCAGCCGACGCATGGCTTGCCAGACATCCGCCTTGCGCCGTGGCTCTTCCATTAATAACTCCAGGCCCGGCAAGGCCCAGACCGAACCCAGGCCTTCGACCTGAAGTTCGCGGTTGTAGGATTCGGCATCCGCCTCGCCGGCAAAACGCACCGCGGGCAGGCCGATCAGCCAGAGGCAGACGCACGGCGCATCTTCGAGTCGTGCCGAGAGAAAACCCTGGACGAAGTCGCGAGCCGCTTCCGGCCCCTGATCCATCGAACCACGCACCAGCAGCGGCCAGCGCACGGGCTCGCCGACAATCTGCGGGCTGTCCGGCAGGCCGGCGGCACGCAGCATGTCCTTGAGCAGCAAGTAGGCAGGATCGCGGGATTGGAACGCTTCGCCTGTGGGTAACTCCACCAGCAGCAGGCAGCGCCCTGCGCGCAGCAATTGCAGGGCGAATCGCGGAGGCGGTATGACGGGGGCCTTGGCGACAGGTGCCTCTTCGGGCTCCTCCACCGGCTTGGCCGCCGCGCGCGGGCTTGCGGTCGAAGGCCGTGGCACTTCGATTTTCACCCGTTCAGCCGGTTTGGTCACTGGAGCGGCAGCCACTTCAGCCACGGCAGCCGGCGCCACAGGCTCGACCACAACCGGCTCGAGCGGCTCCAGCAATTCGGGCCGCGACGGTGCAGCGAAGGGCAATTCGGTGCGCGGCAGCCAATTGACCACCTGCATGGCGCTCAGATAGGCGCGGCGACGGGACTCGATAAGCAAAGGTCGGCCACTTGTGGATAACTAAAGTGCACCGATTCTACAGCCCTTCGCTCAAGATCGCCCGCAGTTGATCGATAGACTTCACCAACGGAAAAGATGTTGTCCGTCCCGAGAGTGAATCGCATCGGCTGCGATGCAGTACAATCGCGGCTTTTATTCGCCAACCAGCCGGCCATTCCGATGATCGAACCCAAGCGCGTCTTGCGCGCCCTCGCTGAACACTGGGCCCTGCTTGAGCCACTGTGCGAGCACTTCGACCAAGGCACCCTGAGCCTCAACGAACTGCGTTCACAGTTGGCCGCCCAGCAACTCGACAGCACGCCGCAGGACATCACCAATCTGCTCGACGTGTGGATTCGCCTCGACATTCTGGTTCCCGTGGCGAAAAGCCCGAACCGATTCGAGCTCAACGCGCAGATTCACGACTTCCTTGCCTACCTGCGCCGGGAACACCGGCTGGGCCTGTGCCTGGAGATCGAAGCCTACTTGCGCCATCTTGAGCGCCTGGCCGGTTATATCCAGGACGCCTTCGACATTCGCGATGGCAACGACCTTGCCCGTCAATTGCGCCTGCTGGACATGCGCGTTCGCGATGTATTGAAGAAGCTGGCCAACGACGAGCAGGCCCTGGTGGCCGTAGCCGAGCGGGCCAAGACCAGCGACCGGCAGATCCCGCTGCGTCAGCGTTATGCCGAAGTACTGGCGACCTGGGACGAATACGTCGAGCCGATGATCCAGTTGGTGAACGCCGACGGCGCCTTCGAACAGGGCGTGCGCAAAGTCGAAAACGTCCTGTTGAAGATGCTCACCGAACAGCAGCGCCTCGGCCATCTGGTCGACGACGACATGCTGCTGCGCACCCACGCGCGCATCCTCGAAATGCAGACCAGCGCGCAACTGACCCTGCGTCATGCCCGCGAGCTGCTGCTGCCGCTGCGCGAAGAAGCGCGCCGGCACAACGCCGTGACCCGTGGTGCGGCGTTGGCGCTGTCGATGATCCGCCGCAAGGGCATCGATGCTGTACCGCAAGCGGCCATGCCGATGTTCACCCGGCCGCAAAGCACCTTTCTCGGCAGCGCCAGTCAGGTCGAAGCCTACGTCTACGCCCTGGCCCGTTTCGAACCGAAACCGGCGCGCTTCCCCAAGGCCCACAAGATCCACAAGGGCGGCGATGCCCCGCGCGCACCACGCACGGTCCGCGAGATGCTCGACCGTTGCGCAGACGCCCTGCCGATGCCGGACCTGATGACCTGGCTGCTGGAGCAGGAGCCGGACGGCGCCACCGACGAATTGCTGTACTGGTTCTCGCGTCTGTCCCGGGAAAAACGCTTCAAGCGCGAACGCCTGGAACGCCGCGAATACTTTACACACGAGCACCAGGTCAGCCTGCGCTCCTTCGCCCTGCTCTCGGCCGGCACAGATACCGCCGAGAATTCTGCGAGCCCCCTCTCTGCAGGTACGCCCCATGCATCTTGATCTATCCGAACTGTCCCATCTGGCGCCGATCTTTCGCGAGCTGTTCAAGGGCTACCACGTCAGCCGCCGCGATCCGGAGCTGTACGCCCAGCTGTCGAACTTTCAGGACCAATACCGCACGCTGTTCAAGGCCCTGGGTTTCGAGTTGGTGTGCGATACCCGCGGTTTCTACTATTTCGTGCCGGAACTCGCCGCTGCAGCGGTGAACAAGACCGCCCAGCGCCTGGCGCTGTTCACCTTCATTCTGGTCGAGCACCTGGCTGACCAAGGTCGCGACCCGATCTCCGTACTCGACGGCGGCAGCCTCGGTCGCGATGAATTGCCATCGTTGCTGGAAAAATACCGCGACCTGTTTATCCAGGCCGAAGTGCAGACCCAGGATGAACTGGAAGAAAAAATCATGCGCCGCATGACCCAGCTCGGGTTTGCCAGTGAAGAGAACGGTGTCTACCGCTTCCTGCCGCCGATGCACCGTTTCCTCGATGTCTGCCTCTCGGTTCAACAAGATCGCGACCTGGCGGCCAGCCTGCACAGCGTATTGCCGCTGCCGACGCCGGTGCTGGTCGACGAAGACAGCGACGAAAAGCTGCTGCAGACCGACGACCCGCTGGATCTGGCGGAGTTTGATGAAGATGAAAGCGAAGAAGACGCCCTGGCCCGCGCCATCGCCGAAGAACAGGAGCTCGACGCATGAGCAAGGAACGCTACGGCATCCGCCGCTTTGCCCTATTGAACACTGCCGGCTACAGTCTCGGCCTGTTTCCGCTGGAAGAACCGCTGTCGGTCTACGGCGCAAACAACCTCGGCAAATCCGCTTCGATCAACGCCCTGCAATTCCCGATTCTGGCGCGCATGTCGGACATGAGCTTCGGCAAGTACAGCCTGGAGCAGTCCCGGCGCTTCTACTTCGCCTCCGACACCAGCTACATTCTGGTGGAAGTCTCTCTGCCCCACGGCCCGCACGTGATCGGCGTGGTCGGTCGCGGCCCGGGCGGTGGCTTCGGTCACCAGTTCTTCGCCTATGCCGGCAAACTGGACCTGGCCCACTACCAGAAAAACGACACCTGCCTGCGCCAGAAAGAACTGTTCACCAACCTCGAGCGCGAAGGCCTGAAAGCCTACGAACTCAAGCCGGATGAACTGCGTCGCCTGCTGGTCGGCGGTCACACCTCGATCCCGCTGGACCTGACGCTGATCCCGCTGCGCTCCACCAGCGAGCAGAGCCTGAAGACTTTCCGCGCCCTGTTCATCAACCTGCTGCACATGCGCGAAATCACCGCGGCCAAGCTCAAGCAACTGTTCCTCGATGCCTTCGAGCACAGCCTGCGTTCCGGCAGCGTGGACTACATCGCCGCGTGCGAAGAAGCCTTCCGCGATGTAAGACGCATGGAGCAGGACTACAACTCGCTGGTCGCCGCAGGACCTTTGGTCGAAGCACTGGCCAACGGCGTGAAACAACGCGACGTGCTGCGCGGCAAGCTGCATCGCCTGTCGCCGCTGCTCGACTCGCTGCTCGGCACCTGGTCGGACTACGCCAGCGCGCGCAAGGAAGAGCTGACCATCCAGGCCGAACACTACCGTCGCGAGCAGGACGACCTGCAAAACGACCAGCGTGGCGGCACTCAGGAGCTGATGCGTCTGGAGCGGGAAATCACCGGCATCCAGCGCTGGCTCGGCGAGTTGTCCGTGCTCAAGCACCGCTTTGCCCTGGTCGACGACGTCAAGGTGCTGGAGCAGCAACTGCTTGCGGCCAAGGACGCCCACGATGAGCTGGCCGGTGCTTTGGCCCAGTCCCGTCAGTTCAGCGCCGAAGATCTGGAAGAGCGTCTGCGCGACCTGGAAAAACGCCTGAAGTCGGTCAAGCAGCAACTCGATCACGCCGACAACAACAGCTATGCCCGTCTGCGCGAAGAGTTCTCCCAGCAGGATGTCGAGCGCCTGATGCGCCTGTTCAACAGCGCACTGTTCAGCCTGCCGCTGGGCGAACACGGGATTGCGCTGGACGAGAACGGCGACTGGGTCAAATCCGTGGAGCTGATCCTCGACGGTTTCAAGGGCGAGCGCTTTGAAGTCCCGGGCCTGTCCATCGATCTGTCGCACATCGAACCGCCGGCGCTGCAAGCCCTGGCCGACCGTGCGGCGTTGCGCGACCAGAAAGAGCGCCTGGAAAAAGAGCTCAAGCAACTCAAGACCCAGCAAGCCGTGGCCGCCGACCGTGCCGCGAGCAAAACCCAGACCGAAGCGCTGTACCAACAGGTATTGGATGCGCAGAAAGCTCTGGAAGATTTCCGTCGTACACAGACCCTGAGCGCCGAGGAAGGCGAGAAACTCGAGCAACTGGCGCAGATGGAAGCCGCCCAGGAACAGCTCAAGCGCTCCAGCGATGCCTTCACCGAACGCGTCCAGCAACTGTCGGCCAAACTGCAACTGGTCGGCCGGCAGATCGCCGACATGGAGGCCAAGCAACGCACTCTCGACGATGCGCTGCGCCGTCGCCAACTGCTGCCGGCAGACCTGCCGTTCGGCACGCCGTTCATGGATCCGGTCGACGATTCCATGGACAACCTGCTGCCGCTGCTCAACGACTATCAGGACAGCTGGCAGGGCCTGTTGCGCGCCGATGGCCAGATCGAAGCGCTGTACGCTCAAGTGCGCCTCAAGGGCGTGGCCAAGTTCGACAGCGAAGACGATATGGAGCGTCGCCTGCAACTGCTGATCAACGCTTACGCGCACCGCACCGACGAAGCCCTGACCCTGGGCAAGGCCCGTCGTGCCGCCGTGACCGACATCGCGCGGACCCTGCGCAACATCCGCAGCGACTACGATAGCCTCGAACACCAACTGGCGCTGTTCAACCGCGAGATCAACAAGCGTCAGGTCTCCAACCTGCAGAGCTTCCGCATCGTCCTGGCGCCGAACAAGGAAGCGCTCAAGCACATCGACCAGATCATCCACAGCGCCGGCCAGTACGAAGAAGGCGAGACGCTGTCGGTGTTCGACCTGAGCCAGAGCGCGGAGCAGGACAACAAGAACGAAGAGGCCAAGGAATACCTGGCACGGCTGGTGGCGGCCAACCACAACCAGCTCGGTCTGAAGGACTTGTTCGAACTGGCGTTCGAGATCACCAAGGTCAACGGTCAGCCGGTTATCCACACCGACATCGACGGCGCCGCCTCCAACGGCACCACCATGACCATCAAGGCGCTGACCAACATGTACCTGTTGCTGCACCTGATGGACCGCGACCTGGCCGGCCGCGTGCGCCTGCCGTACTACCTCGACGAAGCCGCGGACATCGACGAACGCAACCAGGCTGCGCTGCTGGAAACCAGTCTGCAGCTGGGCTTCGTGCCGATTTTGGCGAGTGTGAAGCCGCAGGTCTGCGCCAGTGTCGCCATCGACCTTGAAGGCGGCAGCGGCCCGGCGGGTATCTACATCGACGAGGCGGACTGGAAGTACATTCGTCGTCGTGATCAGGTGAAGGCGACGGTCAACGTCGAAGCCGATGAGCCGGAGTTGGATGAAGTTTGATCGGTTTTAGCTGATGCAAACAGAAAGGCCGCGATCCTCATGGATCGCGGCCTTTTTGTTTCGAGTGACACAAAAACCCTGTGGGAGCGAACCTGCTCGCGATGGAGCCCTTGCAGACACCATCACCTCCCGCTATTTACCCAGAGGAATCTTCGGCGCCCAAGTCAGCCATTCCTCTTCAAACTTGTCGAACAACGCAAATGTCTGCTCCGGCCGCGCTGCGACGCCCATGCGGTCACCATCCGGAGTGGCAAACGCAACGCCACCCTGAATCATGGTTTCCAGCGATTCGGTACGCACCGTCGCGCCCTTGAACAGCCCGACATCAAAGTCGAAACCGCTGGTGTTCCAGAAGCGGGTACCACTGCGCACCAACGGCGCGTACTTCGGCTCGATCAGAATGTGGATCAAGACGCGGTCCGCAGTCTGGCCCAGTTCGTAACCTGTTACCTTGCCCACGGTAATTTCGCGATAGGTGACCGGCACTCCGGGTTTCAACGAGCCACGCCGGGCAGCGCTCAATACCAGGCTTAATCCTGCTTCCTGCTTGGCGGTTTCCGGAGCGGCGGGCAGCGCGACGAAATTCTTCTGCGGGCCAAGGTTTTTCGCGGCCGGCTGCACTTCGATGTACTGCCCGGTGACCAGGGTTTCAAGGTTTGAGGTTTTGATCAGGCCCAGTTCCGGTTTGACCACCCAGAACTCACTGCCAACCCGCGCAATGCGCTCAGGCACCTCGGTGATACGTGCGGTCAGCAGCACCGATTGCAGATCATCGCTGAGATCGACGTTCTCGATCTTGCCGACATCCAGCCCTTTGAAGCGAACCGGGGTCCCGGCGCGCAAGCCATCGGCGCGATCGACTTTGATCGTGATGAGCGCGCCTTTCTGATTGGCCTCTTCACGGTTGGCGAACAGACGGAAGCGCGGGATCCGCTTTTTCAGCGGCACCTTGGCCTCAGGCGTTTCAAAGGCGATACCGCCGGCCATCAGGCTTTGCAACGACTCGCTTTTGACTTGAATTCCGCCAGTAAGACCACCGGTGAGCGTCACACCGCTGGCATTCCAGAACCGTGTCGAGCCGTTGACCAGATCCTCGTATTCCTTTTCGATGTGAACACCGATCACCAACTGATTTTTCTTGCGCGAGAATTGATAGCTCTGAACCGAGCCCACCTTGACCTGCTTGTAAAGGACCGGGCTGCCGACTTCCAGGGAACCCAGGTTTTCGGTGAACAACACCAGGTGCAGGCCCGGCGAACGAAGATCCAGCGGCGGCGCCTTGGGCCGCGCGACGAATTCGCGTTGCGGGGCGCTACCTTTATCACCGGGTCGTACGGCGATGTAGTTGCCTTTGACCAACGCTTCGAGGCCGGTGATACCCGCCAGGGAAATCGACGGTTTGACCACCCAGAATTGAGTACCGTCCACCAGGTAATCTTCGGCGAGCGGATCAAGGGTCAGCTCTGCGCTGGCACCGGAAAGATCCGGATCGACCTTGAGTGCCTTGAGCGTGCCCACCTGGATGCCCTTGTACATCACCGGTGTGCGCCCGGCCTGCAGGCCTTCGAAATCGCTGAGTTTGACCTTGACCTTGATCCCGGCCGCAGCGGCGTCAAAGTCTTCGTAAAGACGGAACGGCAGACTTGGATCGGTGGGCGGGCTGTCCTTGCGATTTTCCGGCGTGGCGAAGGCAATGCCTCCGGCGACGATACTGGCCAGGGACTCACTACGGACTTTCACCCCCGACAGATTGGCATCGATGCTGATGCCGCTGGCGTTCCAGAAGCGTGTATGTTTGCGCACCAACTTGGCGTAAGTCGGCTCGATGAACACCTTGAGTTCGACGGTACTCTGGTCCTCGGACAGCAGGTAGCTTTTGACCTGGCCAACCTTGATCTGCTTGTAGAACACTGGGCTGCCGCGGTTCAGCGAGCCCAGGCGATCGGCTTTGATTGTGAGGTGCAGACCGGGTTGAGCATCGGAAAGAGGTGGCTCTTCAGCCAGTGCCTTGAACTTGCGGGTGGGCTCGCCTTCGCCCGGGCTGATCGCTACGTAGTTGCCAGAAACCAGGGTTTCCAGCCCCGTGATACCGGCCAGACTCACGCTCGGCTTGACCAGCCAGAAACGCGTGCTGGTGCGCAGGTACTGTTCCACGTCCTTGTTCATCTCGACGGTTGCGATCACACCTTTGGTGCTGCCTTCATCATCGAGCTTGAGGGTCTTTACCTTACCGACCGACATGCCTTTGTAGACCACTTCGGTCTTGTTGGCCTGAATGCCTTCACCGCTTTCGAAGCGCACCTGGATCTCGATGCCGGTCTCGTTATAGGCACGCCAGCCGAGCCAACCGCCGATGATCAAGGCGATCAGGGGCAATACCCAAATGGCGGACCAGTTCGAGGCCGGTCGGGTTTTAGCTACGGGCAAATCAGTCATGGTCGGCGTCCGACTCCGTGTTATCCCAAATCAGTCGGGGATCGAAAGTTACTGCAGCAAGCATTGTCAAAATCACCACACTGGCGAAGGCGATGGCCCCCAGGTCGGCTTCGACACTGGCAAACCGTCCAAAATTCACGACCGCCACCAGAATGGCGATCACAAAGATATCGAGCATCGACCAGCGACCGATGAACTCGATGAAGCGGTACATCCAGATACGCTGCCGGGCCGAGAGCGGCTGGTGGCGCTGAACCGAATACAACAACAGCGCGATGCCCACCAGTTTGAAGGTGGGCACCAGGATACTGGCGATGAATACTACGGCAGCGATAGGAATCATGCCGTGCTGAACCAGCTGGATCACACCGGACATGATGGTACTGGGATCACCTTTGCCCAGTGAGCGCACGGTCATGATCGGCAGCACATTGGCCGGGATGTAGAGAATTGCCGCAGTAATCAGCAATGCCCAGGTGCGCGTCAGACTATTCGGGCGTCGAGCGTGGACCTGCGCACCGCAGCGAGTGCAGAGTTGCTCATCAGTATCAGCTTCCTGCCTGTTCAATTCGTGACATTCGGTACAGATCAGAATGCCTGCATCAATCGCCCGCATGGGCATCCTCTCCTGATAAAGCCTGCCAGATCTGGTGAGGCGACATCACGACCTCCAGCCAGACCTGAACCAGTAACAAACCGATGAAACATGCCAATCCGAGGCCTATGGTCATGGCTGCCATATCTGCCAGTTTCACGATCGCCACCAGCACGCCCATCAGGTAGACCTCAAGCATCCCCCAGTCTCGCAAATGGTGGTAGATGCGATAGAGCAGCAAGCCGTAACTGCGACCGATGTTGAAACGGATGCTCAGCAGAACAGCCAGCTGGCAGAGCAACTTGAGCAACGGGATTGCCATGCTGCACAGGAACACAACCACGGAAACGCCGCGCATTTCCGAGTTGAAGAGGCCGACAACGCCGCTCCATACCGTGTCTTGTGACGACTGTCCGAGTAGATTGAGCTGCATGATGGGTAAAAAGTTCGCGGGGATGTACAGCAGAAGCGCTGCAATCACCAGGGCGAGACTGCGCTGCACGACGTTATATCGATGGGCGTAGAGCTCATAGCCGCAACGCGGGCACATGGCTTTTTCGCCATGAGCGAGCTTGGGCTTGCGCATCAGCAAGTCGCACTCATGACACGCCACCAAATCGTCCAGCGGTAATTCTGACAGCCCGGAGGCGTCACCCGGATCTGGCATAAAGGCTCTGGCTCCGAAAAAGTTGGATCTATTCTAGTGTCCTGAACCAAAAATAACCGCCCAAATTTGCACGGGAGTGCATCGTGCTTTCACGCGCGCAAAAACAAAACCCCAACTGCTTTCGCAATTGGGGTTTCGGAATTTAAT
>NZ_JBSVXG010000018.1:0-54707 GCF_054070595.1 Pseudomonas sp. SDO55104_S430
AGGCTGCCAGCGTCATCGTTGACGACCATCGCGAGCGTGCTCGCTCCTACAGGGATTGGGGTTTGGAATTAGCGGGCGGCGACTGCCTGGGTGGTGGCGTCGGTGAAATCGAACACCTTGCCGCCCTGGGCCGTGGCGAATTGCTGGGCCTGGCCCTTCAGCAAGAAGGCGCTCAGGCGACCCTTCGCATCGCTGGCGAACCACGCCTGGTCGGCCAGCAGCTTGATCCCGCTGTCGCTCGCCTGGGCATACACCGCGCGGATGTTCTTGCCTTCCTGCTTCAGAGCGGCCAAGGCGCTGAACGCGGATTCCGCAGAGGCGTATTGACGGACCTTGTCCTCGCCGCGCACCCAGATCTCGGCCACATGGCTGAAGTCGGTGATCGCCTTGCCCGTCGAGGCATCCACCGCCTTGAGCGGGGTTTGCGCGTAGTTGGCCAGTTGCGCGGTGTAGTCCAGGTTCGAAGCTTTGAACGCGGCGCGGATGTACTGGTCGTCGATGAAGGTGTTCAGGTCGAGACCGCGATCGGCTTTCTTCAGCAGTTTCAGGGTGTCGATGGCGGTGCCGACGGCCTGGCGGTATTCCGGCTTCCAGCTCAGGTCGCGGGTCTGCACGCCCAGCGGGCCGTGGAACAGGTAGTTGACCTCGGCATCGACCCCGGTGACCTTGGCGATCAGCTCGCTGTATTTCTCCGGCTCGGCGGCAAGCAACTGGTTGGCCTCGATGCTGGCGCGCAGGTAGGCGACGACGATTTCCGGGTACTTTTTCGCATAGGCCTGATCCACCAGTGCGCCGTGGAAGGTTGGCGTGTTGGCTTGGGAGCCGTCGAAAATCTTGCGTGCGAAACCGCGACTGGTGAACAGCTCGGCGAAGGGTACGAAGTCGGCGTGGGCATCGATCTTCCCGGCTTGCAGTGCGGATCCGGCGACTTCCGGCGCCTGGGCGATGATATTCACATCCTTGAGCGGATCCCAGCCCTGATCAGCCACGGCCCGCAGCAACATGCCATGGGACGTCGAGGCGAACGGTACGGAAATGGTCTTGCCCTTGAGCTCCGACAATGACTGCACGCTCGACGCGCTCGGCACCACGATGCCGTTACCGCTGCCCTTGATGCTGCCCGACAGCACGCTGATGAACAGGCTGTGCTTGCCTGCGGTTTCGAACGCCACGCCGTTGAAGGAACCGGGGAAATCGGCCATGGCGCCGAAGTCGAGCTTGCCGGCGACCATCTCGTTGGTCAGCGGTGCGCCGCTGGTGAAGTTTTTCCACTGCACATCGTATTTGGCGTCCTTGTATTGGCCGTCGTGGGGCAGGTATTTGTCCAGCAGGCCCAGCTCGCGAATCAACAGGCCGCCGGCGGCGCAGTTGATGGTGGTGTCCTGGGTGCCGATGGCGATGCGGATGGTTTCGGCTTGCGCCGGCAAGATGAATGAAGCCAGTACCAGACCGGCAACAGTTGCACGTAAGAGCATGGTCAATCCCCTCGAATCATTTATAGGAAATTCGTCTCCGCCACGATCAGGGCGCGGTGGGAAACGAGGGGTGTCATAAAGCAAGCGTCCGGGGGTGGCCGGATGGCGGTTTCTGGTTGCCCACAAAACTGTGGGAGCGGGCTTGCCCGCGATGGCGTCCTGTCAGTCCATCATGATGCCAGCTGTGCCGGCCCCTTCGCGGGCAAGCCCGCTCCCACAGGGTTTGTGGGTGTACACAACATTTGCAGTTGGCCTCGATCCACTGTGGGAGCGGGCTTGCTCGCGAATGCGTACTGTCAGTCAATGGGATGCCAGCTGTGCCGGCCTCTTCGCGAGCAAGCCCGCTCCCACATTTGGATTGTGTTTCACCGCAACAGGTATGGGATATCCACTTTCACAGCCCCCGTCGGGCAGTCCTTTTCGCAGGGCATGCAGTACCAGCATTCGTCAAAGGCCATGTAGGCCTTTTGGGTGGCCGGGTTGATGGTCAGCAGGTCCATGGGGCAGACGTCGACGCACACGGTGCAGCCTTTGTGGGCGATGCAGAGGTCTTCGTCGACCGTAACCGGTGCGTTGGAACGGAAGAAAATTTCCTGGGGTTGATAGGCCATTTCGCGGTCTCCTCGTGGGTCAGGCTCAGGCCGCAAAGGCGCCGACGCGCAGCCTGTCGTAGGCCTGCATTTCTTCGGCATCCAGCGGGATGATGTAGGGCTCGACGGCTTTCTTGAAGCTGCTCATCACGCCGTTTTCGTCTTTCTTCAGATGGCAATGGCAGAACCAGTCGCCGTCGTTGCGTTGCGGGTGATCGACCCGGTAGTGGTACAGCCCCCAGCGACTCTCGGCACGAAACAACGAAGCCCGGGCGGCCATTTCCGCGCAGTCGCGGATCATGCTGACTTCCATGGCGCGCATCAGTTCGTGGGCGTTGTGCGCCTTGATCTGATCCAGATCGCGCTGGATATCACTGAAACGCTGCAGGCCGATCTGCATCTTCTTCGTCACTTTCGGCGGTTGCAGGTAATCGTTCACGAAGCGGCGCAGCTTGTACTCGACTTGCGCCGGCGGCAGGCCGTGCTCGCGATCCAGTGGCGCGTAGACCCGCTGTTTTTCCGCCTCGATCTGCTCGACGCTCAGCGCAGAAAATTCACGCCCGGCGACAAAATCCGCCGCGTTGTTCCCGGCAAACCAGCCGTAAGTGAACGCACCGAGCATGTAGTTGTGCGGTACCGCCGCCATGTCACCGGCCGAGTACAAACCCTTGACCGAGGTCTCGGCCTTCTCGTTGACCCACACACCGGACGCCGAATGCCCGCTGCAAAAACCGATTTCGGAGATGTGCATCTCGACCATCTGCGTGCGGTAGTCGGTGCCGCGATTGGCGTGGAACTGGCCGCGGCTCGGACGTTCGTTGCTGTGCAGGATCTCCTCGATGTTCTGGATGGTTTCCTCGGCCAGGTGATCGAGCTTGAGGAACACCGGGCCGTTGCCGCTTTCCAGTTCCTGGTGGAACTCCCACATCATCTGGCCGCTCCAGTAGTCGCACTCGATGAAGCGTTCGCCCTTATTGTTGGCGGTGTAGCCACCCAGGGGACCGGTGACGTAGGCGCAGGCCGGACCGTTGTAATCCTTGATCAGAGGGTTGATCTGGAAGCATTCCAGATTCGCCAGCTCCGCGCCTGCGTGATAGGCCATGGCGTAACCGTCGCCGGCGTTGGTCGGGTTCTCGTAGGTGCCCATCAGATAGCCCGAGGACGGCAGCCCCAGGCGTCCGGCGGCGCCGCACGCGAGAATCACCGCCTTGGCCTTGATCACATGGAAATCGGCGCTGCGGCAATCGAAGCCCATCACGCCGTTGACCGCGCCCTCCTCGTCCGTCAGCAAACGGGTGCAGACCAGGCGATTGGTGATGCTCACCCGCGCTCGCTTCAGCTGGCGGTACAGAACTTTCTTGATGTCGTGACCTTCGGGCATCGGCAGTACGTAGGCGCCCATGTGATGGACCTTTTTCACCGCGTAGTCGCCGGTCTCGTCCTTCTCGAACTTCACGCCCCAGCGGTCCAGTTGCTCGATGGTTTCGAAGCTGTGGGTGGCATAGGCGTACACCGCGGCCTGATTGACGATGCCGTCGTTGGCGATGGTGATTTCCTTGGTGTACTGCTCGGGTGTGGAGTGGCCCGGGATGATCGCGTTGTTCAGCCCGTCCATGCCCATGCTGATCGCGCCGCTGCGCTTGACGTTGGCCTTGTCGATCAACAACACCCGCAGGTCGCGGTTGCGTTCCTTGGCCTTGATCGCCGCCATGGGACCGGCGGTGCCGCCGCCGATCACGACGATGTCGTATTCCTGTTCCTGCGTGGTTCTGGTGATGGTGTGGGTCATGCCTGATCCCCTTTTTGCCGGTCGATCCGCAGGCGGTACTGGAAGGCATCGCCACGGTAGTAGAGGTGTTCGAAGTCCAGCGGCTGCCCAGCGGCGTCGTGGGTCAGACGCTCGATGCGCATGATCGGCGAGCCGGTTTCGACGCCCAGCGCCTGAGTCAGGTCGCTGTCGGCCAGCACCGCATCGATGGCCAGGTCGGCGTGCCCGAGGGCCAGGCCGCAGTCGTTTTCCAGGATCAGGAAAATGTCGCGGGTGACCAGATCGGCCTTCTCCAGACGCTCGCCAACGGCCTTGGGCAGGTAGGTGATTTCCAGCGAGATCGGCTGGCGATTGATCAGCCGCACGCGCTTGATCTGCGCCACGGTTTCGCCTTCGGCCACCTGCAAGCGCTCGGCGACCAGCTTGTCGGCGGCGATGAACTTGAAGCTGCGCAGGCGGTTGATCACCTCGTAGCCGCGACCGGTCATGGATTCAGCCAGGCCTTGCAGGGTGCTGACGTTCTGAAAGGTCTTGGGCTTGGCGACGAAGGTGCCCTTGCCGTGGATCTTGAAGATCAGCCCTTCCTTCTGCAGATCGCCCAGGGCCTGGCGCACGGTGATGCGGCTGACCTTGAACAGCGCACCCAATTCGCTTTCGGAGGGCATCTGGCTGTCCTGCGGGTATTCGCCGTCGAGAATGCGCGCGCGCAGGATGTCGCGCAGTTGGGTGTGCAGAGGGACGCTGCCGAGGGATAGAACGTTATCGGTCATCTGGAGATCACTTGTTATAACGAGTTATGACGTGATCTTAGAGTTCTAAGGAGAGGCTTGAGAAATACCGTTTGAGAATAACGATAGATTGGCCGAACGCGATCAGCGGCGATTGAGGATCTGGTCCATGACCCAATCGGTCTTCAGTGCTTCTTCGGCAAGCGCAGGATGCTGTGATTCACCCCGAATATGCGCATTCATGCCCATCACGTGATGCCACTGAATATGCTCATGATTGGCAATAGTCAGGCTGAGGTGGTCATCGGCATGCAACTCAACCGGATGCTCATCAAACACCGAAAACCTGATCCGCCCTTTGCTGCCAATCATCTCGACGCGATCCTCGCGACCATCGGCGATGAAGTTCCAGCAGCCCATCCCCAGCGCCCCGTTGGCAAACCGCCAACTGGCGCTGACCGCGTCTTCGGCGGCGTACAGGCCGGCCTGGCGTGCGGTGAATCCGGCCACTTCGACGATATCCCCCAGCAGATACTGGAACAGGTCGAAGCCGTGACTGGCCAGGTCCGCAAAATAACCGCCACCGGCAATCACCGGATCGGTTCGCCAGTTGTCGCTGCCGTCCAGATCCCTCGGCGACGGTGCCTTGGTCAGTGTCCAGCTCAGGTGCCGGACGTCGCCGATTCGCCCTTGCGCCAGCCACTGCCGCACATGCTGGAAGCGCGGCAACGAGCGTCGATAGTAGGAAACGAACAGGTGCAGCCCGGCATCGGTGAACGCCTTGTGCATCTCACGGCTTTGCGCGGCGCTGAGCGACATTGGTTTCTCGACGCAGCAATGCTTGCCGGCAGCGGCGACTTTCAGGGCGTAGTCGTGATGACTGTCGGGGGGTGTGGCGATGTATACGGCATCGACCTGCGGATCGTTGATCAGCGTGTCGACGTCGGTGCAGGTCCGGGCGATGCCATGGCGCGCGGCGTAATCGCTGACCGCCTCCGGCCGTCGCCCCATCACCGCCACCAACGCCGAGCCGGGTGCCTTGTAGAAGGCCGGCCCGCTCTTGCGCTCGGCGACGCTGCCACAACCGATCATCCCCCAACGCACGACATTCATGCGGCGGTCCCGATGCTCAGGGCGCGCAGGTCCAGTCGACCGTCTTTGAGCGGCGGGCACCAGTAGTAGCCGCCGGTGATCGGCCGGCTGATGCGGTACAGGCCGTCAGTGACGCCGTCTTCCAGACCGCTCATGCGGCGCAACTGGACTTCGAAGGCATCGAGGGAGAAACCGAAGGCGAGGAACATCAGGCCGGCGCGTTCGTCTTCGATCCAAGGCATGGAACGGCGCACGACGAAGGCTTCAGGGGCGAAACTTTCCTGGGCGGTGCGTTTGACGTGGGCGGAGATCGGCGCGTCGTCGAGCTCTTCGTTGTCGCTCAGGCGACGGCCCATGATGTCGTCGGTTTCGTGGGAAGGCATGGCGTGGAAGCGCTTGAGGTCGTGCTGCCACTGCTGGATCGCGGCGAAGGTGCCGCCAATCATGCCTTCGGCGCCGTTGCCGATCAGTGCCGCAGCGACAGCGGCTTCGTCCTGCGGGTTCTCGGTGCCGTCTTCGTAGCCGGTCAGGTCGTGGCCGTCGCGGTGGCGGAAGCCTTCGGTGACCTGGACCAGACGCAGGGCCGGCGCGAGCGCAGCAGTGAAGGCATTGCTGCGATTGAGCAACTCGCCGCGGTCAGTGCCGTGCAGCCAGCACCAGAGCGCCATTTGCGTCGAAGGGTTGTTCACGCCCACACCGGTCATCGCCGGAAAGGTGCGCAGCCCTTCGATACTCGTGCCCAGGGCCTTGACCAGCGGTTCACCGAAGCCCACTACCGCCGACGCGCCATCCACCAGTTGCATCAATTTGTCGAGCGCGGCCGGCAGATCGGTGACCGATTCGAGGGCAAAGAACATATGACGGGCTTGAAGCGGAACGGGGGTGGCGAGAATGCCCGGCTGGAAGTGACTCATGTGAACTCCTTCAGAAAGAGCGCGAAGTTTAACCTCGGCGTCGCCGCTTGTGTGCGGCGAGGTCAAAGATTGCGGTCTACGCTTGAGGCACAAGATCCAGACCCTCAACCCCTCTGTTCTGCCGGTTAGCCATCAAAAACCCGTACCCAAACTGTAGGAGCGAGCATGCTCGCGATGGAGGCCCGGACGACGCGGGGCATCAGGTTTCCCGCGTTATCGTTGACGACCATCGCGAGCATGCTCGCTCCTACAGGTTCGCGGCAGACATTTCTTATGAGGTAGCGACATGAGCACAGCAGACTTCCTCGGCAACCTCTTCCCCGAGGCCGGCAGCATCCCGGAAAAATACCTCTTCGACGCGCAGATCGAGCAGCGCGAATACCTGGTCGACGGCGTCCTGAAAACCTGGCCCGGCGCCCTGGCCACCGTACGCAGCCCGGTGTATTTGAGCGGCGCATCGGGCGACGAACAAGTCATCCTCGGCAGCACGCCGTTGCTGGACGCCGAGACCGCCCTCACCGCCCTCGACGCCGCCGTCCGCGCCTACGATCGCGGCCAGGGCCTGTGGCCGACCCTGCGCGTGGCCGAGCGCATCCAGCATGTCGAAACCTTCCTCAAGCACATGCGCGAACAGCGCGAGGCCGTGGTGAAACTGCTGATGTGGGAAATCGGCAAGAACCTCAAGGATTCGGAAAAGGAATTCGACCGCACCTGCGATTACATCGTCGACACCATCAACGCCCTGAAAGAACTCGACCGCCGCTCCAGCCGCTTCGAACTGGAACAGGACACCCTCGGCCAGATTCGACGCGTGCCGATGGGCGTGGCGCTGTGCATGGGTCCCTACAACTACCCGTTGAACGAAACCTTCACCACGTTGATTCCAGCGTTGATCATGGGCAACACCGTGGTGTTCAAGCCGGCCAAGCTTGGCGTGCTGCTGATTCGCCCGCTGCTGGAAGCCTTTCGCGACAGCTTCCCGGCCGGGGTGATCAACGTGATCTACGGCAGCGGCCGCGAGACCGTCAGCGCCCTGATGGCCAGCGGCAAGATCGACATCTTTGCCTTCATCGGCACCAACAAGGCCGCCAGCGACCTGAAGAAACTGCACCCGCGCCCTCACCGCCTGCGGGCGGCATTGGGGCTGGATGCGAAGAATCCAGGCATCGTCCTGCCGGAGGTGGACCTGGACAACGCGGTCAGCGAAGCGCTCACCGGGTCCCTGTCGTTCAACGGCCAGCGTTGCACTGCGTTGAAAATCCTCTTTGTCCACGAAGACGTGGTCGACACCTTCATCGAGAAATTCAACGCCAAACTGGCCGCGCTCAAACCCGGCATGCCCTGGGACAGTGGCGTGGCGCTGACGCCGCTGCCGGAAAAAGGCAAGGTCGATTACCTGCATGGTCTGGTGGCCGATGCCGTCGAGAAAGGCGCGAAAGTGGTCAACCCCAACGGTGGCGCGGCCCGGGCGTCGTTCTTCTACCCGGCGGTGTTGTACCCGGTGACGCCGCAGATGCGGGTCTATCAGGAAGAACAATTCGGCCCGGTGGTGCCCATCGTGCCGTACCGCCACCTGGACACCGTGATCGATTACGTCCTCGAATCGGACTTCGGCCAGCAACTGAGCATCTTCGGCACCAACCCGGTGGCGGTCGGCCGCCTGGTCGACACCTTCGCCAATCAGGTCGGACGCATCAACCTCAACGCCCAGTGCCAGCGCGGCCCGGACACCTACCCGTTCAACGGCCGCAAGAATTCGGCCGAGGGCACGTTGTCGGTACATGACGCGCTGAGGGTGTTTTCGATCCGGACCCTGGTCGCCACCAAATTCCAGGAGACCAACAAGGACCTGATCAGCGAGATCATCAGTGGCCGCAGCTCGAGCTTTTTGACCACCGACTACATTTTCTGAGGAGGCGAACCTGAGCAGGTCCCTGGAGCATCGACTGCCACCACTGCTGCGCCGGCTGCTGCGTCCGTTGCTGGACCCGTACCGGCGCTATCGCCATGCCAAGGTCATCCACGCGGTGCGCGTGTCGCTGGGGTTGCTGGCATCGATCCTGCTGACCACCGGCATTCATCTGCCCCACGGCGAATGGGCGTCGGTGACGATGCTGGTGGTGATCGGCGGTTTGCAGCACCACGGCAATATCGGCAAGAAGGCCGCGGAACGGGCCATCGGCACCCTGGTCGGAGCGGCGATCGGTCTGTTGCTAGTGCTGCAACAGGCCTGGCTCGGAATGCCCTGGCTGACCTATTTGGTGATGGCGGTGATCTGCGGATTTTTCTCCTATCACGCCATCGGCAAAGGCGGATACACCGCACTGCTGGCAGGTATCACCGTCTTCATCGTCGCCGGTCATGGCGACAACCCGATCTCCGACGGCTTGTGGCGCGGCGTCGATATTCTGATCGGCATTGCGCTGGCCTTGGCATTTTCCTTCGCCCTGCCGCTCTACGCTGTCTATTCCTGGCGCTACAACCTGGCCGACGCCCTGCGGGACTGCGCGAAGATCTACGGACGGATCATCGACGGCCAGCCCGTCACCGCCGACGAACACCTCAAACTCGTGGGTCGCCTGAACGCGGTGATGGTGCAACTGCGCTCGCTGATGCCATCGGTGTCCAAGGAAGTGAAGATTTCCATGACCGAGCTCGACGCCATCCAGCGGCACTTGCGCATGTGTGTCAGTACCCTGGAGATTCTGGGCAATACGCGGCCGGATGGCGGGGATGCTGAAGCGATGGGTCAGCTGCAATCCGAGTTCAAAACCGAACATCGGCTGATCCGGGTGCAACTGATTGGCATGGCCCGGGCGCTCAAGACCGGTGAATACCTGCGCCTCGAGCGGTCCGCGCCAGTGCCGTCGGACTCCCTTCAAAACACGCCGATCCATAGTTCTCAGGACGGTTACCGACTGTTGATCCGCCAGTTGGCGGCCAATATCGGCGAGATGCGCCAGCGTCTGGCCAGAACCGCGCCGCAGTGGAGCATTTAGGAGTTGGTTACCGCCTTGCGAAACTTCAGACTCCACCCCTGCTGCATCCCGGCAGCCGCCAGCAAGATGGCGACCACGCCGATCCATTGCAGCGGTTCCAGACGGTGACCGAAGGCAAACCAGTCGACGAAGATCGCTGCGATCGGGTAAATGAACGACAGCGCGCCGGTCAATGCGGTCGGCAGTTTTTGGATGGCGCCGTACAGCAGCACGTACATCACGCCGGTGTGCACGATGCCCAGGGTCACCAGGCTGGCCCAGGCACTCGGCGCCTGTGGCAGCGCTGAAAAGTTCGCAAAGGGTGCGAGCAGCAGCACGCCGGTGCTGACCTGAATCAACGCGATCAGATGCGGTGGTGTACCGGTCAGGCGCTTGATGATCAGCGCGGCAATCGCGTAAAGGAATGCGGCGCCCAGCGCCAGCACGATGCCAATCAGGTATTCATTGCCACTCTCGCCCTGCCCGCTGTGTGCGCTGACGATTGCCAGCATGCCGAGGAACGAAACGCCCAGCCATGAGAGTTTCTGCACGGTGATTTTCTCGTTGAGAAACACTGCGGCCAGCCCCACCAGCATGAACGGCTGAACGTTGTAGACCGCCGTGCCGATAGCAATGGAAGCCCGTGAGTAAGACGCGAACAACAGCACCCAGTTACCGACAATCGCAACGCCGCTGAGCACAGCCAGCAGGAAGGTGGTGCGGGTCAGGATCCCCGGACGGAGGAAGCCGAATGCCGCGCAAATCAGTAACAACGTGCCCGCGCCGAACAGGCAGCGCCAGAACACCACATCCAGAACCGGTTGCCCGGACACCAGCACAAACCAGCCGATGGTGCCGGAGATCAGCATGGCGGCGGTCATTTCCAACGAGCCATGGCGTATTGTCTTGTCCATCTTCAGACTCCTCTGTTGATGGGCAAAGTATGACAAGCCGCGCAGGGGCTACTCCAGCGCATAAATCAGGCTAAACTCGGCATCTGCCTTCTTTATCAAGGCAATTGTTGAAAACTGCCTAATTGAGGATTTCATCATGACCGACGATATCGACCAGGTGCTGATCAGCGCCTTGATGGAAGACTCGCGACGCTCGCTCAAGGCATTGGCGCAGATCAGTGGTTTGTCTTCGCCCAGCGTCGCCGAGCGCCTGCGCCGCCTGGAAGAACGCGGCGTACTCAAAGGCTACACCGTTGAAATCGATCCGAAATGCTTCGGCTATCAGCTTCAGGCCATCGTGCGGGTTCGTCCACTGCCGGGCCAGTTGCATGAAGTGGAGCGGCAAATCATGGCCATTCCCGAGTTCACCGAGTGCGACAAGGTCACCGGCGAAGACTGTTTCATCGCGCGCCTGCACGTACGCTCGATGGAACAACTGGACGCCCTGCTCGATCGCCTCAACACGCTTGCGGAAACCAACACGGCGATCATCAAGAAAACGTCGGTCAAACGCCGGTTGCCGCCGATGGCGTGAGCCTTCGCACAAATCGCAGTCAATAAAAAACCCGCCGAAGCGGGTTTTTCATTTCAGAGCTACTGATCAGTCGTCGCGGCTCATGATGCCGAAGATCTGCAACAAGCTGATGAACAGGTTGTAGATCGATACATACAGGCTGATGGTTGCCATGATGTAGTTACGCTCGCCGCCATGAATGATGGCGCTGGTCTGGAACAGAATGCACACCGAGGAGAACAGCACGAAACCTGCGCTGATCGCCAGTTGCAAACCGCTGACCTGGAAGAAGAAGCTGGCCAGCGTCGCACCCAGCAGGACGAAGAAACCTGCGGTGATGAAACCGCCCAGGAAGCTCATGTCCTTGCGGGTGATCAGCACGTAGGCCGACAGACCACCGAACACCAGTGCGGTCATCGCGAACGCCGAGCTAACGACTTCAGCGCCGCCCTGCATGCCCAGGTAACGGTTGAGGATCGGGCCGAGCAGGAAACCCATGAAACCGGTCAGGGCAAATGCCGACACCAGGCCCCAGGCCGAATCACGGAGTTTGTTGGTGAGGAAGAACAGACCGTAGAAGCCGATCAGCACCACGAAGATGTTCGGGTAGCCGACACGCATCTGCTGAGCGACGTAGGCCATCAGGCCACTGAATGCGAGGGTAAGGGCGAGCAAGCCGTAAGTGTTTCGCAGGACGCGGCTAACCTCTAGCTGCTCAGCCTGCAAGCTGTTATTAACTGCGTAATCCTGTTCGCGCATGGCGACACTCCTGTTGGTTTGTAACGTTCAGACGCAAAGATCATAACAGACGCTCTGTAACAAGCTATGCAGAGAGTTTGACAGTGTGTTTCATTCAGGTATTATGGCGCCCGCAACAGATACGGAGGTGTGGCCGAGTGGTTTAAGGCAACGGTCTTGAAAACCGTCGACTGTAACAGGTCCATGAGTTCGAATCCCATCGCCTCCGCCATCTTCATACGACAAAGCCCTGATTATTCAGGGCTTTGTCGTTTCTGTAATCCGTAATTTCGGCTCAGCCCATGCTCCAGCCCATACCTTAGAACAATCACTGTTTTTCGACGACTGTCCATTTCGGCTGGCAGAGGGCACCACATCAGCGGCAAGCGGCCCTGTCGACTTTTAATCCAAACCAGATTGATCGCCATGCGGACGTACGGGCTCGCCTAACGGACAAACGACTGTCGATGCCTATTTGGACAGAATTACGATCGGGGTGTCTTTCTTCACGATGTATGTCGCAAGCTCGGAGCCAGTGGTGCTGCCGATGTTCGTGGCGATATGAGCGGTGCCTTCCGGGATGTACAAGGAGTCGCCGGCTTTGAGCGTAACGGCCGGCTGCCCTTCAAGCTCATACTTGAAGGTACCACTGATGACATACGCCACCTCAACACCTGGGTGAGAATGCTTCGGGGCTGCGACACCTGGATCGAAGTCAACGCGTACCTGGATAACTTCTCGATCGGAGACACCCAGATCACGCTTGACGAGGTCTGTACGATGCAGGCCTGTCTGCCAGCTCTTCGCTGCCGGCGCTTCTTGTACAGCTGCGGATTTTTTCACGTCTTCAGCGTGGGCGATCGCCGTCATTCCAGAAAGGGAAACGGCGGCGGCAATGGCGGCACCAAACATGCCGATAGTTTTGCGGGCGTTGAAACGAGACATTGAGCTTCTCCGATGAGTGCACGGTTTAGGCCGTGTTTTATTCCGCTGATGCGGTGAGTCCATTTCGAGCCAACGGTGTATCTCATAGGTGTCGGGGAGACCGGGGTTTTGTATCGGAAACTCGCTAAAGACATCAGAGATACACTGCGCTACAAACCACACCCCCACTCGCTTCATCCGCAAGGGTTGCACTGTTAATTGGATGAAACACTTCGTCCCCCAAGTGGTTTTGGTCACTGGCTGATTTGGTAAAAGTAATACTGAAGTATTAGACGCACATATAAATTGGCTATTCGATCAAACCTATGTGCAACTGCCCGCTTTCCTCCAAAAAGATACCCTGAATCCAAGGCTTCAGAGGAAAGCGTCATGAAAAAGCTACTGATAAAAACAGTCGGCATCCTGTCCTCACTGGGTTCCATATATTTGAACTCGGCAGTTGTAAACAATGACTGCGAATCAAGTGTGGAGGATCAATTCCTCGAAAGCGGCTCGCGTTGTACCGGCGCGGCCCATTCAATAACCATTCAATCAAGCTCAGCGGCGATCCAGGTGATGACCAGTGAAGACCTGGTTGCCGGGTCGCATCTGGTCAGCCCGCGTAAATTCTACGTCCATCATGGCATTTACCTGGGGGACGGCAAGGTAGCGCACTATTCAGGGCTGAGTTCCTCGCTCCAGGCCGGTCCGATCGTTGTCACCGACCTGGAACATTTCGCAAGCGGAAACTCAGTTTTAGTTCATCCAGAACACTGCGGTTTCCCAAGCGACGAGATAATTGATCGCGCCCTTTCGAGAGTGGGAGAATCGCAATACAAAATCCTCTCGAATAACTGCGAGCATTTTTGTAATTGGTGTATCTACGGACATAGCTACAGTTCACAAGTTAGCAAGTACTTTCATCAACCACTTCGTTTGTTTCGGCTGATGTTTTCATCGAAAACCGGACTCATTGCTTGAGTTCGAGCCGCTGTCTTCCCGCACGAATTTTCAGTTCGCCTTTGAGTGCCACCACCAGCCTGGTTTCCTGACGATGCATCAACGGCAGGTTGTGAGCATGCAGGGGCAGCTCAAAGCGCATGGCTGTGCCCGCCCCACCGATGCCCCCCCGCGAGACATCAATCCAGACCGGAGAACCATTGGCCACCAGCGCCAGTGATTCCGAGTTTTCAACGTTCATGCTCCCCAAGACGTTTATCTATAGGCAGGACTTATGCAGCGCATTGCATATCGGTCTTGGACGCTATCGATCAATGGGCAGAAGATCACTCCACACCTCAGCAACACCAACCAAGCAAACCCGATAGGAGATTCACCATGCAACAGTCCCACGCTTACAACGACACCAGCCTCGAACTGACCGCCAAAATTCTGGACGCCAAGGCTCGTAAAAATCTGTCCTTCGAGGACGTCGCTGAAGGCACCGGCCTCGGCCTGGCTTATGTCACCGCTGCCCTGCTCGGCCAACATCCACTGCCCGAAGCCGCTGCAAAAGTGATCGGCGAAAAACTGGATCTGGATGCCGACTCGATCGCCCGTCTGCAAGTCATCCCACTGCGCGGCAGCCTGTCGGGTGTACCTACGGACCCAACCATTTACCGTTTCTACGAAATGATCCAGATCTACGGCACCACCCTCAAAGCCCTGGTTCACGAGCAGTTCGGCGACGGCATCATCAGCGCGATCAACTTCAAACTGGACATGAAGAAAGTAGAAGACCCGGAAGGCGGCCACCGTGCAGTGATCACCCTCGATGGCAAGTTCCTGCCACTGCGTCCTTTCTAAGTTGCACCGGCATCTGTAAATCGGCCCGCAGCCTCTGCGGGCCTGCTTCAAAAACTTACTGACCCTTATCGACCACCACATTTGAATGGAGGAACCGTCGTGAAAAAAATTCTGCTTCTCGCCCTGTCCCTGACGGCCTCGTTGTCAGCTTATGCACAACAAGCTGTCGTCGCACCAGAGGCTGCTCCATACGCATACGGGATGCAACTGGACATTGCCAAAGTGATCCACATCACGCCTACGGCTGATGTCTGTGGTCCAACTCCGGTGCAAATGACCTACCGCGATTCCCACGGTGAAACGCACGTCCTGGAATACAGCGTAACTGGTAGCGGCTGCACCAACTGATCATCACTAAACAACCATCAAAGGTAAACATCATGAAAGCGCTCATCGAAGGTTTTTCGAAGTTCCAAAAAGAAGCTTTTCCACAGCGTACTGAGCTGTTCAAGCACTTGGCCACAACGCAGACGCCAAAGACGCTGTTCATCAGTTGTTCCGACAGCCGTGTCGTTCCCGAACTGCTGACGCAGCAAGAGCCGGGCGAACTGTTCGTCATTCGTAACGCGGGCAATATCGTGCCGTCCTACAGCCCTAATCCCGGTGGCGTCTCAGCCACTATCGAATACGCCGTCGCTGTGCTGGGCGTAACGGATATCGTGATCTGCGGCCATTCGGATTGTGGTGCCATGACCGCTGTCGCCAAATGCAAATGCATGGATCACCTGCCAGCGGTTGCCGGTTGGTTGCAACATTCCGAGTCGGCAAAAGTCATCAACGAATCGCGCCCTCATGCCAGTGAAGCCGCCAAAGTAAGTTCGATGGTTCGGGAAAATGTCATCGCTCAACTGGCCAACCTTCAGACCCATCCGAGCGTGCGCCTGGCTCAGGAAAAAGGTCTGGTGAATCTTCATGGCTGGGTCTACGACATCGGGGCTGGTTCGATCGATGCCCTGGATTCCGACAACAAGACTTTCAAGTCTCTGGTCAAGAATCCAACCACCTGTGCCGTCCAGGCTCGTCCCGCGAAAGCTGTAGCCTGATGCCTGGCGGGATGAGCGACTGATGCCATTGCCTCAAAGATCCAGCACAAGGGGGGCGTCGCCCTCCTTCGCTTGTGCAGGCACCGCGCAGCAAATCAGCACCTCCCCTTCGGCCGGCATTTCAGCCGGCAAATTCAGATAGTGCACTTCACCACTGACCAGTTTGGTACGGCATGTACCACACGATCCTCCACGACAGCTGAATTCCGGATTCAGGCCACGGCTCTCGGCCAGTTCCAAAAGGCTCCCACCACCTGGTTCCCAACGTGCCTCCTTGGATGAGGTTAGAAACAACACTTTCACCGGACTCGTTGACGCTGGAATCTGCTCGACAGCCGGAGTCAGTTGATCCCTTTGACGGACCAATGTCGAAGGCTCGGCTTGCTCCCGAAGATGTACTGAGGACAGTTGCCGAACGAATGAACCACAGAAACGGAAAAACCGCCTGAGGGGCGGTGCGGATATTACCGTTCATTCGATTTCGCCTTCGGGTCTTGAGATCGATACCCAATAACCCGACAGCAGCACCTTGTTTCAGTGCCCATTTGACCGGATCCCCATCGGCTGGTAGCCGATCGATCTGAAGAGTCCGCAGATCCGGTGATTCGATGAAACCTGGAGGCCCTTCGATCAACGTGGTCCAAGGCATCCTCGATCATCGACCGCACCTACGATCAGATAGGGCAGCTGGTTGTAGAACAGGCGATGCTGGTCGGGCAGATAGTCTGCGGACGACTTTACGCCCAAATATCTCCATTTGACCCGCAACACCGACGCTCTGTTGCAGCAGCCGTTCACCCTCATGCCAGGGCGATGTTCCTGGCGCGTCCGATTGATTCATGATCACCTCTACGCATTGGTACCCCATCAAACTGTGAAAAGTCCGAGGATGCGATTAGGGGACTTGCGGTGTCTCGTACCAGGCTTGATCAGGTGTGGCGAAACGCATTTTTTTCCGGATGAATGCCGCATTGTCGGCACTGGTTATTTGCTCAAGCAGCAGGAATGCAACTTCAGTGGCGGTGCCTGGTCCGCTGGAAGTGATGATGTTGTCGTCAACCACTAGGGGCCTGTCGATGAAGCGAGCGCCGGACTCCAACAGCTGACCTTTTCGCTTACCGCCTTCCTGGTGATAGGTCGTGGCGTTGCGGTCACGAAGTACGCCCGCTATACCAAGACACACGGATGACACGCACACGCTGGCGACCGGTTTACCCGACTCGACAAAGTGGCGAATGGTGTCCAGAAAGGGCTCGCTCAGTGCTTCCTCATAGAAACCTGAAGGCTCAAATCCTCCCGGCAAGGCCAAGGCATCGAAACTGCTTAGGTCCACTTCGCTCAACAGAAAGCTGGGGTTAAGCGTAAGGCCGAATGTGGTCACTATCTTTTTACGAAGGCCTGCATTTACCAGCTCAATGGGGTATTCACCCAGCAAGTCGGCCCATCCGAGTACGTCCGTGAAAGCAGCCATTTCCAACGGTTCAACACCGTTTGCCAGCAACATAAGCACGCGTTTCATGTCGTAGAACCTCTGCCTTGGAGCGAGTAACCGTCTGTGTTGCCATGCTCCGCTCCAAGCGCAATTGAGGGAACGACTACACAATACAATCCACTATTTCACGGTCTGAAATGCCCGATTTTCGTTTGTATCAGTCTGTAGCTCAGGCTTTCGCAGATACATTTCCATGCGCACAACGGGTCGCCCAGACATATACGAGACAACACATCCGGTTCAAATGGGCCTGTCGCTTCTCCTCTCTCCTCACATACAGGAACACCGAATGAACAAGTTATTCGCAGGTCTGGCACTCACTGCGGCAATGTTCAGTGCTACCGCGGCACTGGCGGCTCCAGTTAAACCAACCGTTGTGTTGGTGCACGGTGCCTTCGCCGACTCCAGCAGCTGGAACGGCGTCGTCAAGATTCTGGAAAAAGATGGCTACCCGGTGATCGCTGCTTCGAACCCACTGCGATCCCTCAAGGGTGACGCGCAGTCCGTGGCGGATGTGTTGGCGAGCATCAAAACCCCTGTGGTCCTGGTTGGGCATTCCTACGGTGGCCCGGTGATCAGTGAGGCTGCCTACGGTAAAGCCAACGTCAAAGCGCTGGTGTACGTCGCAGCAGTTGCGCCAGAGGCCGGAGAGTCCACCGCAGAGCTGGCAGGCCGGTTCCCAGGTAACACCTTGGGTCCAACGCTGACTCCGCCCGTTGAACTGGCCGACGGCGGCAAGGATTTGTACATCCAGCAGGACAAATTCCACGATCAGTTCGCCGCGGATGTTTCGAATGCCGATGCAAGACTGATGGCCGCAACCCAACGCCCAGTGACCGTGGCAGCGCTCAATGAGGCATCGAGCGAGCCCGCCTGGAAAACCGTTCCGTCCTATTTTGTTTATGGCGACAAGGACAAGAACATTCCTGCACAAGCGCAAGCATTCATGGCAGAGCGGGCGCACTCGAAGAAGACCGTTGTGGTCAAAGGCGCATCACACGTGGTGATGGTGTCGAATCCGAAGGTCGTAGCGAGCCTGATTGAAATAGCTGCTACTGCTAAATAACCATTTGCAACGCCGCTCAGTACCCCCAGGCGTTGTAATCATTCAAGAGCATCCGGCTGCATGGCCGGATGCTCGCGCAGGCCATCGACAATAAAATCCACGAAACTGCGAACCCGCATTGAGGCCTTGCGTCCCTCGCGGTACACCACATGCACCGGCATCGCCGGCAATTCATAAGGCTGTAAAACCCGGCGCAACCGCCCACTTCTCAGATAGTCATACAGCGGATAGCTCAAACAACGAGTAATCCCTGCGCCATTGGCAGTGGCATCAATAGCCGCCTGAACCGTTGCGCAACTTATTCGGGTCCGTGCCTTCACGGGGTTCACAACACCGTCTTCTAGAAAATCCCACTGGATCTTTTCCCGATAAGCACGCGTGGCCACTAATCGATGATCTCGTAAATCGTCTGGTACTTTCGGTTCACCATGCGCCTCAAGATACGCAGGACTGCTGCATACCATCGAACGCACATGCCCCACTTTGCGTGCGACCAACGATGAGTTTGGAAGGTCACCGACCAGCACAGCCACATCGATCCCCTCCTCATTCATGTTCGGAATCCGATCATGGTATTGGGCGTAAAGATTCACTTCAGGGTATTGATCCATGTAGCTCGATAGCAACGGGGTCATGACATGCCGGCTGAACAGCAATGGCAACAGAACCTTGAGGTTGCCCTGTGCCTGAATGTGTAGCCCCTTGGCCGAAGCTTCGGCGTCCTCAATACCCTTGAGGATGCGAGAACAGTCTGCCATGAAGCCAGCGCCCGCTTCGGTCAGCGTTACCCCACGCGTGCTGCGTTGTAACAACGCAACACCCAGGCGCTCCTCCAGGCGGGCAATAGCGCGCACGACCGTCGGCCCGGATACGTCAAGACGTCGGGCTGCAGCGGCCAGACTTGGATGCTCCGATAGCGCCTCGAACATCAGCATTTCATGGTAACGATCCATCAGTGTGAACCCTTCACCACAGCTTTAAGCGCCGTATCTCGTCCCAATCGATCCACAAGAAAATCCACAAAGGTACGCACCTTCGCGGGGATTCGGCTGCCTTTGAGGTACACCACCTGAATCGGCAGTGCCGGTGGTGCGAACTCTTCGAGCACCAACTCCAACTCACCCGATGCAATCTGGCTGGCTACTTGATAAGACAGAACCCTGGTGATGCCCCAGCCGGTGCTCGCGATATTGATGGCGGCTTGATTGGCGGTGACGACCAGGCGGGGCTCAAATCGGAAACTAAGCTCGTTGCCTTCATTTTCGAATTGCCAGTCGCTCAGCAGATGGCTGGCCGAGGACATGACAATGTTGGCGGTGCTCAATTCGCCCGGATGGCGTGGTTTCCCATAGCGCTGAAAATACTCGGGAGTGCCACATATCACCTGACGGACTTCACCGACCTTGATGGCGTGCTGATTATTTTCGTGCAGATGGCCGATCCGGATTGCGACATCAATCCCCTCGTCAGCCATGTTGACCACACGATCAACCAGCAAGGCATTGACATGAACCGAGGGAAACTGGTCGACGTATTCAGCCAGAAGTGGCGCGATGTACAACTCGCCAAACAGCACCGACGCCGTCACGGTCAAATGTCCGCAGGGAATCGAATAGCTGCCGGCGGCGGCCTCTTCCGCTTCTTCAACCTCACTCAATATCCGTCGACAGTCTTCCAGATAGCGTTGTCCTGCTTCCGTCAGATGCAAACTGCGGGTCGTTCGAGACAAAAGCTGAGTGCCGATTCGCTCTTCCATCGCAGCGATGGCGCGAGTGACACTGGGGGGCGAGATGTTCAGCAGACGAGCCGCGGCAGCAAAACCCTCCTCCTCGGCGACCGCCATGAAGATTTGCATTTCCTGAAAACGATCCATAAGCGATCCTTTTTTGATGAAAGCAATGCGGTGCACTTGAACGCTACAGCGTACTGAACGGGTTGTAATTATCGTTTGCTCAAATGCTTTTCGCACAACCGTGATATCGGCTGCAATTACACAAACCGATCAAAAGAAAATTAGGGGAACTGGAAACGTCGAAGCTTGCCGGGGGTAATCCCGGCAAGCTTCCAAACGATTGGCTCAAGCCTCTTGCAAGCCCTTCGCGGTGCGTTGCATGCCCACGAAGTTTGGCAGAGCTTCGATGCTGCTCAGCCAGACACGGACATTGGGGTAATCAGTCAGGGCGACATTGCCTTCAGGCGCGTGGGAGATATAGGTATACGCGGCAACGTCAGCGACGGTTGGCGAACTTCCAGCCAGGAATTTGCTCTGCCCCAACTCCTGCTCCATGACTTTGAGCAAATTGTGAGACTTGCTGATGGCATCTTCAGCGTTGTAGCCGGCGCCGAAGACGGTAATCAGACGAGCAGTGGCAGGTCCCGAGTTGATCTGACCCGCGGCAACGGAAAGCCAGCGCTGGACTTTCGCTTGCTCCAATGGATCGCTCGGCAGCCATTGGCCCTTGCCATATTTGGCAGCCAGGTAAACCAGAATCGCATTTGAGTCCGCCAGAATCGAGCCGTTGTCATCAATCACCGGCACTTGACCGAGGCTGTTCATGGCCAGGAATTCAGGCGTTTTGTGTGCGCCTTTCATCAAGTCGACAAATACCAACTCGGTAGGAACACCGAGCAGAGACAACATCAACTCAACGCGATGCGCGTGACCGGACAGAGGATGGCGATACAGCTTGATTGGTTGCTGGGACATGACGTACTCCGATTGTTATGGACATTCGACTCGGTGATCGCGTCGATGGCGCTATCTTGCTCTGCCCCCGGAAACAGCGGAATGACCAGCAATTACAATCCAGCATTTCATCCTGCGTAATTATCGATGCCCGCAGTGGTACCCAGCATCAAGTCCATGAAGGCAACCGACGCAGCACTGTGATAGTTGTTTTTACGCCTCAGAAGCGCGGCTCCGCGATGGGGTCCCTTGTCCAGCAAAGCGATCTTGCGCAGGGCGCGATCCTGAGTAGCGATAGGTTCAGGAAGGATGGTGGCAACCGCTGTATGCCGAATGACCTCCAGCAAGGTATTCACGGAATTGACTTCAATCGCCACTTTGGGAGTGATCTGCGCTTTGGCAAAAAACTCGTCAATGCTGACCCGCGTGACGAAGTCTGGGGTCAGTAGCGCATATTCGAGCTGAGCGAGCTGCTCCGTGGTCAATGCGCTCTTGCACTCATACAGCGGATGGTCGCATCCCACCATCAAACCCAGGGTTTCGGTGAAAGCCGGAATGGACTCGATGTCTGGATTGCGGACCTGGTCAAAAGCAATGGCGATATCCAATGAATCATCCGCCAGGCCTGTTTCGATGTCCGCCATCGACAACTCGAATATTTCGAGATGAATGTTTGGATAGTGGCTCATGTAATCGCGCACCAAGGGCCCCACAAGGTACGCCATGAACGTCGGCGTCATGGCCAGACGCAAGGTACCGCGAGACAGGTCCTTCACATCGTGCAGTGCACGCTTGCCAGCGGCCAGTTCCACCAGCACGCGACGTGCGCACGCGATATAGGCCTCCCCGGCATCGGTTGCCCTGACCGTACGTGAGGTTCGATCGAAAAGTACTACGCCGAGGGTTTCTTCCAGCTGCCGGATCTGTTGAGACAGCGTCGGTTGGGACACATGCAGCACCTGCGCAGCACGAGTGAAACCGCCGTTATCCGCCACCGCCAGCAAATAGCGCAAGTGTCGTAGCAGCATATGAACGCCCTCCTATAGGAACCACTTATACATCGCATTGTATATTGGCCACGGATGCTATCGGTTTATCGCTATCCGGCACCGGTTTGACTTTCTGATGCCAGCCAGCAAATCAGAATCTTCCAGGACCTTTCTGAATGGATTGTTTCATCCAGCACAATTGAGTCATAACAACCCTGCTTATTCTCTAATCATTCCTGAATGGCGAGACTGATCAACACAAGCAATTGACTGAGTTCGGGTCATTGAAACGTTGGTCAACCGGGAGTCCACTCATGATTGATGTCACTCTTTCTTGCGAACAGGACCGCTGGCTGGACAATCCAGCCATGGCGCACACCGAATACGAGAGCAGTTATTTATTGCCGCAAATGATGGGTGCGTTGGCCAGCGAATCAGGATCGGTTCCAGTTGCGCACCACTGGAACAAACCTGGGCACAGGATTTCTTTCATGAGTCTGTTCGCTCCAATCCTGCGCGCCGTAAAGCTTCGTTTTTCTCTCCTGAATCACGTTGGCCAGCACACACGCTGTGCAAACTTCCCAGAGAATTGAGATGACCTACGATTTTGATTTATTCGTCATTGGGGCAGGTTCCGGTGGCGTGCGAGCAGCGCGATTTGCTGCGGGCTTCGGCGCAAAAGTGGCAGTAGCTGAAAGCCGCTACCTTGGAGGCACGTGCGTCAACGTTGGCTGTGTGCCTAAAAAGTTGCTGGTGTACGGCTCTCATTTTGGCGATGACTTCGAACAGGCGGAGGGCTTTGGCTGGACTGCCGGCAAGGCGCAATTCGACTGGGAGAAGTTGATCTCCAACAAGAATCGGGAGATAGAGCGTCTGAATGGCATCTATCGCAAACTGCTGGTTAACAGCGGTGTGATCGTCATCGCTGGCCATGCACGCTTGACTGATGCCCACCATGTCGAAATCAACGGAAAGCGCATCAGCGCCGAACGCATTTTGATTGCGACAGGCGGCTGGCCACAAATACCCGATATCCCGGGACGCGAGCATGCGATTACCTCGAACGAGGCGTTCTTTCTCAAGCAGTTGCCAAAACGAGTCCTGGTCGTCGGCGGCGGCTATATCGCGGTTGAGTTCGCCGGGATTTTCAACGGCCTGGGAGCTGACACTCGCCTTCTGTATCGCGGCGATCTGTTCCTTCGCGGATTTGATAAATCCGTTCGTACTCACCTGGTGCAGGAGCTGACCAAGCGAGGCCTGCAACTGGATTTCAACACCGATATCGTGCAGATCGACAAGCAGTCTGATGGCAGCTTGTTGGCGACACTCAATGACGGTCGCAAGCTGGAAGCCGACAGTATTTTCTACGCGACTGGCCGGCGCCCGATGCTCGACAATCTGGGGTTGAAAAACACCCGTGTCGAACTCAACGACAAGGGCTTCATCGACGTCAACGATAATTTCGAAACCCGCGAACCTTCGATCCTGGCATTGGGTGATGTGATTGGCCGGGTCCAGCTGACACCGGTAGCAACAGCGGAGGGCATGGCAGTCGCCCGCAGGCTCTTCAAACCCGAGCAATATCGTCCCGTCGATTACCGGCATATTCCCACGGCAGTTTTCAGCCAGCCGAGTATCGGGACCGTCGGGATGACCGAGGAACAGGCGCTGGAGAATGGCCACAAAGTGGTGGTTTTCGAAAGCCGGTTCAAACCCATGAAGCTCACACTCACGGATTCAGATGAGCAAACCTTGATGAAACTGGTGGTGGATGCGCGCACTGATCGGGTGTTGGGCGCGCATATGGTCGGCCCGGATGCCGGAGACATCATTCAAGGGCTGGCAATCGCGCTGAAGGCAGGTGCCACGAAGCGCTTGTTCGATGAAACCATCGGTGTGCACCCCACCTCGGCAGAAGAGTTCGTGACGTTGCGTACTCCGGTTGCGGGCAGATGACGGTGGACGGCTTATCAGATGCATTTTCCGGCCGTCCATATCGCCGGGCCAGCACCAAAGTAGCCGGCTTGACCGGCCGAAAACGGCCAGAAGCAGCCAAATGTAATCGGCAATTTCCGTGTTCGATTTGGCCCGATCACTTCTTTTTGGGCAATGAATTCTCGGGTCGCTTATTGATTTCCATCAACCCCATTTCCTTAATGGTGTTAGCTGCGAATTCGATGAACGCGGATACCGCACGAGGCAGCTGTCGGCGGCTGTGGTAGACAAAATGTACGCCTATTGCGCCTGAAGTGTAATCAGGGAGCACTTCCTTCAAGCGCCCTGCATCGACGTGAGCAGCGCTGAGTGCGGCAGGTAGCAGCGCGATGCCCAATCCGGCCAGCGCACCTTCAAGCTGCGCCGAAGCCGTATTGGCCTGAAACGGCCCGTCCACTTCGATGGTCGCTGCTTGATTGTCGATACCGCCCAACCGCCAGGTGGTGCGGGGGCCACCGTGAGACGGTGAGGTGATGCAGTGATGGGCAATCAGATCAGCGGGCTGTGCCGGAACGCCATGCGCCGCCAGATAGCCTGGACTCGCCACCAGAGTTTGATAACTCGTGCCAAGCTTGCGTGCGAGCAGCGATGGATCGTGATCACCTCCGCGCATGGCTATGTCTATACCTTCGCCCAGCAGATCGACTCGTGCGTCATTGAGCTCGAACTCAAGACGCACTCGCGGATGCTCAGAGATGAATTGCGCGACAGCCTGTGCAGGAAACCAGTTGAAAAAATCCACAGGAGCAGCCACGCGAACGCGACCAGCAATCTGAGCAGAATCATTAGTCACCTGACCCGCAACCCGTAGCAACGCATCGATCTGATCGGCGGATTCGGCGTAAAAGTTGGTCCCGGCATCGGTCAACACCAATCGCCGCGTGGTGCGCTGCATCAGCCGTGTACCCAACGCGACTTCCAATAGCTGCACACGCCTGCTGGCAGTACTGGGCGGCATCCCGAGACGCCGCCCGGCTTCGGCGAAACTCCCCGCCCGAACGACTTGAACAAACAGCGCGACATCATTCAGATCCACGTGATTACCCCCGTTGTGCATGAGTGAAATTGACCCGTCCATCCCTGGCCCGGCACGAATCGGCTGCCCGCTCTTGCATGCACAGCCCGGTGTCAGCAATTTAACTCTATTACGCTCATTTATGAACGAGTGCATCTCACCAGCCCATCTTTCTGAATTATCGGAGACTTCCTAAAGTGGGCTCCAAGGCGCGCAGGCGCCTCCCCCATTCCCCAGGAGACTCACCATGACTACCGTTTCCGTCATTGTTGGCAGCACTCGTGACAGCCGCTTTTCCAGCACTCCAGCCAACTGGATCAAACACCACCTTGAACAGCGCCAAGGGCTGAACATCCGCTTGCTCGACCTGCGGGATTTTGATCTGCCCTTCTTCGACAGCGCCATGCTTCCTGGCTTTCCTGGCCGTCCGGCGTATGAGAACGAAAACGTTCGTCGCTGGACCGAACAGATCGCGACCTCCGACGCGTTCGTGGTGGCCACTGCCGAATACAACTTTGGCCCGCCCGCTGTTTTGAAGAATGCACTGGATTGGGTTTACCAGGAGTGGAACCGCAAACCTATCGGCTTCGTAAGCTGGGGCAGCGTTGGCGGCGCTCGCGCTGTGCAGCAACTGCGCGAAATCGCGACCGAGCTTCAGATGGCAACGATTCGCACCGCGGTGCATATCCCTGTCAACGCGATTTACGCCCATTTCCAGGGTAATACCGACGAGATCGAGTCGGCATTGCAGGCTCAGGACGATCAGGCAGGACGCATGATCGATGACTTGCTGTGGTGGTCGCATGCCCTCGAAAACGCCCGTACCGCAACCGTTTGATCAAGGAGATCAGCATGTCTCTCGCCGCTGAAAAAACCACTGTGCAACTTCGTCAGATCACCCATCGCACCCATGGTCGTCGTAACGGTCCAGCCATACGCCTGATGAGCCCGTCCGACTTTGGTCAGATTCTCAAACCGTTCGTGTTCCTGGATTTCTTCGATATGCAGGGCCCTCCTTTCGTGGGTGAACTGCATCCCCATTCCGGGATTGCCACCTTGTCTTACCTGATCGACGGCCGCATGGATCTGATTGATCCGCACGGCACCACTGTCGTCCTGCCCAGCGGCGGCGTCGAGTGGATGCAAGCGGGCCGCGGCATGTGGCACGGCGGCAGCGTAGGTGATGAGAATCATGGCCGGGTGCGTGGCTTCCAGCTCTGGGTCGCCCTGCCGCCCGAGTCGGAACTGGGGCCGACCGTCTCAGCTTTCCAGACATCCGAAGACATCGTAAGCGCGGGACCGGCGCGGGTTTTGTTGGGCAGTTACGGGAACGCGCGCAGCGCCATCGACACCCCTTCACCCATGAACTTCCTGGCGGTGAAACTCAAGGCCGGCGAGCGCTGGACCTACATATCGCCGAGCGGACATACGGTGCTCTGGGTATCCCCCGTCGAAGGGAGGCTGCTGGCCAATGGCGAAGAACTTCAGCCTGAAGAGCTGGTGGCATTCGAACGATGCAGCCAGTCAGTCCACTTCGAAGCATTGACGGACACCCAGTTCATCCTCGGTTCTGCTGTGCCTCACAATCACGATCTCGCACTGGGCTACTACTCCGTCCACACCTCACCGCAGGCGCTGAAAGTCGGAGAAACTCACATCCAGACCATCGGCAAACAATTGGTCGAAGAAGGTCGTCTTGACCGTCGGCATGTCCGATAACACCCTTGAGGAGAACGCCATGTCAGCTCGGTCTGCCATCACACAAGACGCCCTGGCGCAACTGTTCACTGACGCACGATCCCATCACCACTGGACGGACAAAACGGTATCGGACGAGTCGCTCAAAGCACTTTATGAGCTAGCCAAATGGGGCCCGACCAGCGGGAATTTGCAGCCTGCCCGCATCGTTTTTGTGCGGTCCGAGGAAGGCAAGCGCAAGCTTTATCCTGCGCTAGAGGGCATGGGTAGCAACCCCGAGCAGGTTCGAGCGGCGCCGGTTACGGCCATCGTCGCTCAAGACTCCAGATTCTTTGATGAGGCACCTCGACTATTCCCGAGAATGAACTTCAAGCCGATGTTTGAGGCTGACGCCGCCTTTGCCGAGTCGATTGCCTACCGCAGCAGCTCATTGACCGGGGCGTACCTGATGATCGCTGCTCGTGGGCTGGGGCTGGATGTCTGCCCTATGTCCGGTTTTCACAACGCGATCATCGACAAAGCGTTCTTCAGCGGGACGTCATGGAAGGCCAACTTCATTTTCACCATCGGCCATGGTGATGACGCCCGCCTTTATCCACGTGATCCGCGGCTCTCCTTCGAAAAAGCCTGCCGCTTCGAATAGATCCCTTTGCGCAATAAAAGGAGCAGACATGAAAACCATCGGCATCATCGGCGCCGGACAAATTGGCAACGCCATCGCTCAGCAACTCGCGCGTTTGAACATTGAAGCCACGCTGGCCAACAGCCGAGGACCTGAAACCCTCCACGACCAGATCAGGCAGCTTGGCCCTTCGATCAAGGCAGGCACACGCGAGGACGCGGCTACCAAGGACATCGTGTTTGTAGCAGTGCCCTGGAACCAATTGAGGAAAGCACTGACGGGCCTGCCGGACTTCGAAGGGCGCATCGTGGTGGACACAACCAACCCACTGCAAAAGCAGCCTTTTGCAGCCATCGATATCGGTGATCACGCTTCTTCAGCGCTGGTCGCGCAGATGGTCCCAGGTGCCCGTTTGGTGAAGGCGTTCAATCACCACGCCTATTGGAATCTGGCAGCCGAGCCCGTTAAAGAAGGCGGTCAACGCATTCTGTTCTACGCAGGCGAAGATGCGGCAGCCAAGGCTGAGATCGCGTCTCTGATCGAGCGTCTGGGGTTCTTCGGCACCGACATGGGAGATATCGAAACGGGCAGTCGATTCTTCCAGCCGCCGACAGGTCCGCTGGCAGGTCCCAATCTCGTGAAAATGGAGTTGCAGGCATGAATCAACTGTTCACACCCACGACGCTTGGCAGCACATCCCTTCAGAACCGCATTGTCATGGCGCCGATGACACGAGCCCGCGCCAATAGCGATGGATCCCCAGGACCACTGGCTGCTGAATATTACGCACAGCGCGGTAGCGTGGGGCTCATCATCACCGAAGGCACTCAGCCCTCTGATGACGGCCAAGGGTATCCTGCTACGCCTGGCATTTATACGGATGCGCACGTAGCAGGCTGGCAAGAGGTTACCCATGCTGTGCACGCTCAGGGCGCTCGCATGTTCGTCCAACTGATGCACGCCGGAAGAATGTCGCATCCGCTCAACACCCCCCATCATCGGCAAGGTGTGGCCCCCTCCGCCATCGCCCCCGGCGAACAGATCTTTACCTTGTCAGGTATGAAGGATATCCCGGTGCCGCGTGCACTCGACCTCGCTGAAATCCCGCAGGTGATCAACGAGTACCGATACTCTGCCCGTCGTGCGCTGGACGCCGGAGCCGACGGCGTGGAGATTCATGGCATCGCCTACCTCGTTCATCAGTTCCTGGCGATCAGCAGCAACCAGCGTACGGATCGGTATGGCGGCACGCTGGAGAACCGCGCTCGTTTTGCCATTGAAGTTGCACAGGCTGTCGTGGCGGAGATTGGGGCAGATCGCACTGGCATTCGCCTGTCGCCCGGCTTCGGCGGGATGGGACTGAGCCATGGTGATGAGGGCCCTGATCTGTATCGTTATCTGGTGGGTGAACTCGACAAGCTTGGCCTCGCGTATCTGCATATCGTTCACTATGGCGGCGATGCGCTTCTGCATGATCTGCGCAAGCTCTGGCACCAGGCACTCATTCTCAACCGGCCTGACCGGCCACGTGAAGACATCGGGAAAGATGTCGGCAGTGGTCTGGCAGACCTCGAATCGTACGGGCAAATGACGCTGGCCAATCCAGACCTTATTCACCGATTGAAAAGCGATGCACCGCTCAATGCCGCCGACCCCAATACCTATTTTGGCAGCAGCCCGACAGGCTACGCGGATGGGTACACTGACTATTCGTCATTGGTCTGATCGCTGATCCCTTACGAAGGACAGGCACCCATCCACAAGCCGCGTATAGCTGCCTTGGTGAACGGCTAGTATTGGCCCATATTAGCCAGGTTCACCGCTGGAAAAGAGAACTCACGCTTCACCTTCACGAATCAACTGGCGAGCAGAGTCTGCAATCACCGGTAATGAACCTGCCAGCATCAGAACGTCTTTCAGCACCAGGCGACCTGCACCGGACAAATACGGAAATCCATGCTGGCCATCTCCCAGAGCACCTACCCATGCTTCCGGTGTTGTGATGAGAAAGGTCAATGTCACCAACGGCGTGCCGAAGGCCAACGCACCACCAAGCAATCCCGTGCGACGTGAAATCGGATTGGAAAGCACCAGCAAACCGATCAGGATTTCGACTACACCCAGCCCAGTCGAGAAACCGTAAGTGTTGTTGGCTGTCTGCCAGGCTCGCTTGTCAGCGTTCAACTCGCCCTCATGAGTCAGGTGCGCCTTGTACTCCTGCGGATGTTCATAAAAGAACGACATGAACGGGCTGTTGGCCACAAAGGGAGTGATACTGTCGGCCTCATACGGGACGAACTTGAGCGCGCCGATCCAAAGGAAAACCACAGCTATCGCGAGCCGCATGAGTGAGGTGCTGAACGTATCGGCCTTGCTGATGATGCGTAGCCAGGCGGTGAATGAGGTGATCATTAGACTTCTCCGAATGTTTGGAATGTGGAGCCAGTCTGAGGTAATGCCTGGGTCTACTTTTGTTCGCGGGAATCAAGTTTTTGCTCAATCGTCTCAAGGTGCAAAATGAATTCGATCGATAAGCTCATCAGCATGGCCAACGTCCGCGGCAGTCTGGATTTGCGCTGCCAGTTCGAAGGTGATTGGGCCCGTGAACATGAGCAGGAGGCTTTGGGTAGGGCGCCATACCACATCGTGTTGGCTGGAGAATGCCGTGTGGACTTCCCGGATGGCCATCGCATCCCGATGCGGGCCGGCGACATTCTGTTGCTACCTGGAGGTGCGCCGCATGTTATGCGTAGCCCAGAGAAGTCCGTAGCTCCCACCGTGCCCAAAATCACCCACAAGGGCGCATTGCCGGTCCATCGTATCGGCGGAGCGAGCCTTGACTTCGACATGCTCTGCGGCGGATTTCACTTCAACCGGACCTCACTCCTCTTCGCTGCTTTGCCTGAACATCTCGTCATTTCAACGGCCAGTGGCCCGCTGTCGGCTCTTGTAGAGATTCTGCGCGGTGAAGCTGACGGTGATCAGGTGTGCTCCCGATTCATGCTCGACGCGCTGTCTCAGGCGCTATTCACCCTGATCCTGCGGGCTCATCTGACGAGTGACGGCCAAACATCGGGCTCATTGGCTTTGCTCAGCGACAAGCGCCTCAGCCGAGCGTGGCATGCGATGCTTAGCGACCCTGCAAATGAATGGACTATCGACGGATTGGCAGATATGGCGACGATGTCCAGAGCAACCTTTATGCGGGCGTTCGTTCGTGTGGCAGGTGCATCACCTTGGGTGCTGTTGACCCAAGTTCGGATGGAAATGGCCTTTAACCTCTTGAGCCATTCCCATCTTGGGCTGAGCGATATTGCCGCGCAGGTTGGATATCAATCGCAGTCGGCGTTCAGCAAGAAATTCAAGGAGTTCTATGGCGAGGCACCTGGAAAAATACGGCGTGAAATATAGTCGGTTGCAGTTGCTACATTTCCAAGCGGTTGGAGTGTCGCGACTCTGTGAGTCATCTCAAAGCGCATGGTGCACGCTGATAAGCGCAGAGCATTACAACAGTGCATGCCCCGATTATGCGATCGCTTGGCAATTCCCTGATCGAAGATCTTGTCGTGCCTGAAGATGCAAAAAAACCGGGATCGCCAGCCTGCTTCCAGCGAACCCCTCCCGTCCGGGCTGGTCTTCTGCTGTATCAGCTCTCGGGAACTCGACGTCATGTCCACTCAACAGAGCCTCATCGTACTCGCACGCGGCGGATATGCCGCCCGTGGCGTTCTCTATCTGATCATCGGGATTTTCGCGCTGTTGGCGGCTGTCGATTCGACCAAACCCAAAGACAGTGAGAAGAGCCTTGAAGCGTTACTGAGCCAACCCTTTGGCTACGTGCTGGTCGGGCTGGTGGTGATGGGTCTGTTCGCCTACGCGGGATGGCGGGTATTTCAGGCAATCCGCGACGTTGATCATCACGGTAAGCGATTCAAGGGATTGGTCATTCGTGCTGGTCTGTTGGCCGGTGGTCTTTTCAATGGAGGGCTGGCGTTCTTTGCCCTGGGATTGCTGATCAGTGGAATCAGAAGTTCAGGTGATTCCAAAGGTGGGCAAACCCGGGATTTACTGGCGCATGTGCTGTCCTGGGAAGCATCGAACCTGCTGGTGTATCTGATCGCACTTGTGCCGCTTGGCGTAGGCATTGCTCACATCATCAAGGGCTGGAAAGCGTCGTTCGAGAAGTATTTTGAAGCGGATGAAGACGTCATGCAGTACGTCCGTCCGGTGTCTCGGCTTGGCCTCATGGCCCGTGGCGTTGTTTTTATCGAAATCAGCCTGCTGCTGATACTCAGTGGCTCGAATTACCAGGCGCTGCATCCGCCGGGCATGAAGGACGCCCTCGACGCCCTGCAGAATCTGCCGGCTGGCGGGTTGGTCCTGATGTTGATGGCCCTGGGGCTGATCGCCTTCTCGGTTTACAGCTTTGCCGAGGCCGCTTGGCGAAAGATAAACGTCACATAGATCTGCCTGATCATCGCCTGGCTGACTCAGGCTTCTGGGACAGAGGTAATCGCAACGCCTTTGCGACCCAATTGTTTGACCCCGTACATGGCCTGATCTGCCGCCTTGAGCAGCGTATCCAGATTCTGGCCATGAACCGGACACAACGAAACGCCGATGCTGCACGATACCGATAGCTCTCCTGCGCTGGTCATGACCGGTTGCGAGAGACTGCCGAGAACCCTTGCGGCCTTCGCCTGCGCGTTTTCGAGGTCTTCCAAGTCGGCAATCAGCATTACGAATTCATCGCCGCCGTACCGCGCCGCGGTGTCTCCGGCGCGGGTGCTGTGCAGCATTCGATTGGCAACCGCTCGCAGAACCTGGTCGCCCACTTCATGGCCGTGACGGTCGTTGATGTCCTTGAAGTGATCCAGGTCGATCACCAGCAGGGCGAACGGGAGGCCTTTCACTTGCCAGTCGGAAAACGCCTGGTTGAACCGTTCGGCAAACAGGTAGCGATTCGGCAATTGCGTGAGGACATCGTGAGTCGCCAGATAGACCGAACGCTCATGCTCGACATCCGCCCTTTCTATCGCCCTGAAATGCCGAATCAAGACCATCGGCATCAACACCAGTGCCCCGGCGAGCACCAGGAGAATCATCAACATCTCTTCGGTCAACACATCCCCGAGACGCAACTGACGTTCGAACATCAAGGTCATGGGCTGCGATGCACTGCGGATCTCGACCCTGTCGGTCATTTGCGGCAGGAGCAGACGATCCAGAAATCCCGCTTGTTGAACCTGCGTTGAAAAGATGTCGCTTTCGGATCCCGCAGCGTTCTTCAGTACGGCAGAGATATGAACCAATGGATCGATGTTGGCTTCGTTCGCGGCCTCCAGCAGCGAATCCGTCCGGATCAACAGCAATGAAACCATCGCGCTCCCGAAAAAGTTGGGCGCAGCGGTTTCTCGAACATGGGCGGGACGGGTTACGGACTGCATCAAGATGTAGGCGCTATCACCCTCGAACATGGAGAACACCGGTGATGCGACCGGCTTCTGGCTGCTGCGGGTGCGAGCCAGCGCATAGGAAAGATGGCCCACGGTCTCCAGCCTGACGCCGTAGATCGAACTGGCCCCCGGGAGGGATGGGTACATGAACAGCACGGGCCAGGTCTCGCCGAGATAGGCCTGTGGCTGAGCGGACTGCTGAGTAAGGCTCGGGAAATCCTTGAGTTCGAAATCCGGACGCCAGGTGCGCCGCAGCAACTGTTCAAATGCCGTCTGCTCGGCGATAGGCACCGCACGCGCGGCCTCGAGCATGTAGATATGAGGGTAAGCCGGTAAAACAGCGGCCGCATACCGTGCCGTCGCCTCGGTATCGCTTTGATCAACGGCTTGCAGAAACGCGGAGAACCCCGAAAGCACCGCTTCGTTGGTATCGAGCTGATTGCGCACGATCCCGGAAATGTTTTGCACGTACTCGGAGAAATACGTCTGTCGCCGCTGGGTCTCGGACTTCAACAGAAGCAAAGCCGAAAACAGTACCAGTCCGATAGCCAGCGCAATAAAGCCCATCAGCGAGCTGCGCCGTTTAGTCCATTTCATTTTGCATCGTCCATTGCGCAGATCAGACATACTGCCCCGCTCATCCACAAAAATCATCTGCGATTTAGCCGTGGATAATCGTTTTTACCGGCGAAAAGCCAATGTCAGAGGATGCTATCGGTGAAAGTAACCATTGAAGATTGGGATGGAGACGGCGCCATTCGTATCCCGGATGAAGCCCTGCAAGAGCTGGAACTGGATGTAGGCGACTCGCTGTACCTGATTGAAGAGTTTGTGGGCAATACCCGGTGTTTTGTTCTTTCAAAAACGCCTCGGGTTGCGGATCGTATCGATGAGCTAAGGGCTGCTTGGAAGAGCGATATGGAGTCGGACGGGGCTCGGCAGCTTCTGGCTGGCGACTGATCGCGTGGTCCACTTTGCTACGTTTGTGAAAAGCCCCGGCGGGTGCCAGGGCTCAATCTATTGGAATGAAGCGCTTCCAGTTCATTCCATTTTTTAAAAGTGTGCTCCATCCCAAGCGGGCAGAACCGTCTTAATCGTCTTCTTCGTCCAGATAGGAATTCAGGTCCTCGTCCTCATATTCCTCGTCTTCGTCATATTGAGACGCGAACTCATGGTCAAGAAGATGTTCATGCTCCGGTTCGGGAGCCTCGTTCTCGTTACTCATGACATGACCTTCCAATACAAATTAATGACGCGGGCTATATATCGATCGAGAACCGATGAGTCAAAACTTATCTATGAGTGCCCCTCTCTATGAAAGCAGCTCTCTATGAATGCACCTCTCTATGAATGCACCTATGGAAGTGCTCCTGCGTCACCCTCGTCCGACTTGTGCGCCGCCTCTCGCCCCGCCCGACAGCTTCTGCACAACACCGGCGCGGGCGTCCAGTTGCAGTGGTACCGGAATGGCAAGTGGCAAGCCTCACACGTCGCCTCCGGCCATTCCTTATCCCTGCGATCCTTTGCCAGCGATGCTTTCAACTTGCGCATCGAATCGTGACTGTTCGGGCTCATCGGGCGCTCCATTGTCTTCCCTTTCCCAATGCGTTTGATACTCCAGTGTGGCAGAGGTTCATGCCCAATTGCGCGACGATTATGCGGTCTTCAGTTGTGGTTATCTTTTTGGCCGAAAATCCCGGCGCGTATCGCAGTCAACTGGCGCAATTCGGCGCCGCCAAGCGGGCGGATATGTTTGCTCTTGAGCGTTATTGGCAACTCGATTCCGAGTAGTGTTGCAGCGGTGAGCTAAGCTGACCCGAAACCCGAGGATTCGCGATGCCAAATTCCGACCTGCTCCCTTCCCTGCTGTACAAGATCAACGAGAACCAGCTCGCTCTCGAAGCGGCCATCATGGAGCTCACCAATTGGGCCGAGCAGCACGGCGCCAAGGACATTGCCGACAACGTGCATGCCGCCCTGGACGTCATCGACAAAAATGAAGAGTTCATCAAGTTGACGCTGGCGGTGTTCATGGCGCCGGACTGAAACAGCGTTTCCTGCCTCTTCCGTGCGCTGGCGGCTACGCCAGTTGCATCAACGCCTCTTCCACCGCAGCCACCATGCGGTTGCCCTTGGCGCCCGGCAGTTTCCACGCCGCGATGACCATCCCCAGTGGCACCGACTGATCGACTGGCGCCACCAGTTCACCGCTGTCCAGATAACGCTGTATGAGACTGCGTCGGCCGATCAGCACACCGGACGCCAACAAGGCTTGTTGCACAGCGATGGAATACAGGGAAAACCCCGGCCCGCGCGCCACGAACTTCTGGCCGGGCATGACCGAGCGGGTCCAGACGTCCCAGTCACTCCATCCCACATCGGCAATGCAGCGCACATCGGCAAGATCCTCTGGTTGACTGATCCGGGCCGCCAGCGCGGGCACGCAGACCGGCAGAACCTCCTCGACCGCGAGCATGCGTTGCCCGCGCTCAAGTTGCTCGGTGTAGAACAGGCAGAGGTCGAACGGGCTGCGTTTGAGGTTGGGCGCTTCATCGACGGCGGTGACGGAAATTTCGATGGGCGCGAGCATTTCGGTCAGGCGTGGCAGGCGCGGGCCGATCCACAATTCGGCCAGCGCAGGGGACGTGACGATATGCACCCGCTGTGGGGCGGAGAGTCGGCGCAGGGTTCGGGCGGCTTCCTCCACGGCGTCGAATGCTTCGATGAACTGGTCCTTCATGCTTTCGCCAAGGGCCGTCAGCCGCACGCCCTTGGCATGGCGCTCGAACAGGGCTGCGCCGTACTCGTTCTCCAGCGCCTTGACCTGAGCGGCGATGGCGCCCGGTGTCACCTTCAGCTCATGGGCCGCCCGGGCGAAACCGCCGAGACGCGCCGAGGCCTCGAAGGCGCGCAGGGCATTGAGTTGCAGGGTGTGGCGGATGGGAGAGTCGAGAAACATGTCGTGAGCCTCATTTTTTCTAGGCCTAATATTTCAGAAATCTACCGTTGTTCCCAGTTGGCGCGCGCATTATTTTGATCATGAAACATCTGTTTACGCTCAACCGCCCGCTCAAGCGCAAGGAACTCAAATGAATTATCGAAGTGGGACACAGGCGTTCGTGCACGGTGCTCACAGCGCTTCCCCTTTGACCACCGGGGTCATTCCTTTCGGCTTGATCGCTGGCGTCACCGCTGCCGGGATGGGCATGTCGGCCACCAAGGCGATGGGCATGACGCTGCTGTTCTATTCGGGATCGGCGCAGATCGCCGTCTTGCAGATGCTGCAGAACGGCGCCTTGCCGGTGACCATCGTGCTCACCGCGCTGGTGATCAATCTTCGCTTTCTGATGTACAGCGCATCGCTCGCGCCGCACCTGCACGATCTGCCCCGGCGCAAAACCTGGCCGCTGTCCTATCTGCTCGCCGATCAGGTGTTCGCGCTGTTCAGTCTGAGAACGGCTGCGGGCGGACTCGGCCGTTTTGCGTTCCCCTACTACATGGGCGCGGCGGTCACCATGTGGCTGGGCTGGAACCTGGCGGTGCTGGCGGGCGTGTTTCTGGGCGCGCGAATACCCGAATCCTGGTCCCTGGGCTTCGCGATTCCGCTGTCATTCCTGGCGCTGCTGATCCCCAGCATCCGCAATACCGCGACCTTGAGCGCCGCAATTGCGGGAGGTTCGCTGGCGATACTGGGCGTCGACCTGCCCTACAACCTGGGCATGCTGACGGCTTCGCTTGGCGGTGTTATCGCCGGACTTGCCGTCGAGCATCTGCGAAAGGATTTGAACACCGCACCAGGCACCGACGCCGAACAGGAGGCCTCATGAGCGAGTTGTCCCAATGGGGCCTGTTCCTGCTGATCGGCGCCGGCACCTTTGCCATCCGCCTGTCCTTCATCCAGTTCTACGGCAGCTTGCGCATCCCGCCGCTGCTCAGCCGCGCCCTGCTCTACGTCCCGGCGAGCGTGCTGGCCGCGTTGGTGTTGCCGGCGGTGGTCTACCCGGATCGCCACGGGACGTTTGACTGGAGCAACCCGCAGATTCCCGCGGCGATACTCGCAGCCCTCGTCGCCTGGCGAACCCGCAGTACCTTGCTCACGCTGATGGTCGGGATGGGCACGTTGTGGGCGCTGAAATACTGGGGGCTTTAGAGGTTGTGCAGCACCAGCTGCACACCGGTGACGAGCAGCCCGAACCAGGCAATGCGATAGAACCATTTCTGATTCACCCGACCCTGCAGCCAGATCCCCAGCCAGACGCCGGGAATCACGATCGGAGCCAGCGCCAGGCTGGCGCCGAGGTTGGTCGTCGAAAACTGCCCCAGCAGCGCATAGGGCACGAGCTTGATCGCGTTGGTCAGCAGGAAGAACACGTTGGTGGTGGCGATGTAGCGCACCTTGTCCATCTGTTGCGGTAGCAGGTACATCATCAGTGGCGGCCCGCCTGCGTGCGCGACGAAACTGGTGAAACCCGCCAGGGCGGAATAGAACGTGCCCTTGCCGGCGTGGGGTTGTGCTGGTGCCAGGGCGTGCCGGGCGGTCCAGACGTTCAGGCAGAAAAACGCAATCGCGATGCCCCCCATCAACAGCGCAATGAGCCGCTCACTCAAGGCGCCGAACGACAGCGCACCAATCAGCACGCCGACCAAGGCCCCGGGAATCATGATCTTCAGATTGCCCTTGTCCCATTTGCCACGAAAGCGCCGCAGCCCGGTGATATCGGCCAGGCACAGAATCGGCAGCATGATCGCCGCCGCCTGGGTGGGCGGCATGTTCAGCGCCAGCAACGGCACGGCAATGCCGCCCAGCGCACCGCCGAAGCCGCCCTTCGAAATCCCCGTCAGCAAGACCGCCGGTATCCCCAACAAAAACAACTCGACCAGCGACATGCCCTGCTCCGTCTCGACCGTTGAAAACTTCGGCCACCTTACGGCCAGGCGTCGGGTTTAGGAAGATCCTAGCTCTCCCATGGCGCAGCACAGTCGATATCGATGACGTACTTCGCAATTGCCTCGCTGCAAACGCTCGCCTCCAGCGTGCCTTCGTGAACCAGCGCCGTCAGCGCACTCAACACGATCTGATAACGGTCCACTTCGAAGAACCTGCGCAACCTGTCGCGGGTATCGCTGCGGCCGAAGCCGTCGGTGCCGAGCACGGTGTAGCGGCCATCAAGGTAACTGCCGATCAGCTGGGGCAAGGCGCGCACGTAATCGGAGCAGGCAATGATCGGTGCAGATCCCTCAAGCGAAGCTTTGAGGTGGCTGCGGCGAGCCGGATGTTGCGGATGCAGGCGGTTCCAACGCTCGACCTCCCGAGCATCCCGGGCCAGTTCGCTGAAGCTGGTGACACTCCACACCTGGCTGTCGACGTTCCAGTCGCTGGCCAGCAACTGCGATGCGGCAATCACTTCGCGCAGGATCGCCCCCGAACCCAACAGCTGAACACTGCCGCGCGCATCGGCGCCCTCATGCCGGGCGAAGCGGTACATGCCTTTGATGATCGCCTGCTCCGCACCTTCGGGCAGGTTGGGCTGCGGGTAGTTTTCGTTCATCAATGTGACGTAGTAGAACTCGTCCACCTGACGCTCCAGCATCTGGCGCATGCCGTGGTCGAGGATCACCGCGAATTCGCAGGCGAAGGCCGGGTCGTAAGCGCGACAGTTGGGGACCATCGCGGCCATCAGGTGGCTGCTGCCGTCCTGGTGTTGCAGGCCTTCACCGCCCAAGGTGGTGCGCCCGGCGGTGGCGCCCAGGAGAAAGCCGCGGGCCCGTTGATCCGCCGCCGCCCAAATCAGGTCGCCGATGCGCTGAAAACCGAACATCGAGTAGTAGATGTAGAACGGCAGCATGGGCAGGCCGTGCACCGAATAACTGGTCGCAGCCGCTACCCAGGAACTGATCGCCCCGGCCTCGCTGATGCCCTCTTCCAGAATCTGCCCGTTGAGGGCCTCGCGATAGCTTAGGATCGAACCGATGTCTTCCGGCTCGTAGCGCTGGCCGACGCTGGAGTAGATGCCGATCTGCTTGAACAGGCTGGCCATGCCGAACGTGCGTGCCTCGTCGGCCACGATCGGCACGATGCGCGGCCCCAGTTGCCGGTCCCGCAGCAACCCGCCGAGCATGCGCACGAAGGCCATGGTGGTGGACATTTCCTTGCCGTCGGCGGCGATCGCAAAGCCGGCATAGCTGTCGACCTCGGGAACGGCCAATGGCGGGCAGGCCGAGGGTCGCGTCGGCAGGTAACCGCCCAGGGCCCGGCGGCGTTCGTGCAGGTAGCGCATTTCACGGCTGTTTTCGTCGGGCTTGAAGAAGCTCAACTCGGCGGCCTGCTCATCAGTCAATGGCAGGTTGAAGCGATTGCGGAACGCGATCAGCGCCTCCCGGTCGAGCTTCTTCTGCTGGTGCACGGTCATCCGCCCCTGCCCCGCCTCGCCCATACCGAAGCCTTTCTTGGTCTGCGCCAGAATCACCGTCGGCTTGCGCCCTTCGCGCTGGGCAGCGTGATAGGCGGCGAAGATTTTCACCAGGTCGTGACCACCGCGTTTGAGGCGGTCGATCTGCTCATCGCTCAGACCCTGGGCCAGTTTTGCCAAGGCCTCGTTCTGGCCGAAGAAGTACTCGCGGTTGAACTGGCCGTCCTTCGCCGCGAACGTCTGGAACTGGCCATCGACGGTGGCGGACAACGCCTTGACCAGCGCCCCATCGGTGTCCCGCGCAAACAGGCCGTCCCAATCGGAACCCCAGACCAGTTTGATCACGTTCCAGCCGGCGCCGCCGAACAGTGCTTCCAGCTCGTCGATGATTCGACCATTGCCGCGCACCGGCCCGTCCAGCCGTTGCAGGTTGCAGTTGACCATCCACACCAGATTGTCCAGCCCTTCGCGCGCCGCCAGGGTCAGCGCCGACATGCTTTCCGGCTCGTCCATTTCCCCGTCACCGAACACGCCCCAGACGGTGCGGCCCGTAGTGTCCAGCAAACCGCGGTGCTGCAGATAACGCATGAAGCGCGCTTGGTAGATCGAGCTGATCGGGCCGATGCCCATGGAGCCGGTGGGAAATTGCCAGAAGTCGGGCATCAGCCACGGATGCGGATAACTCGACAGGCCCCGCGCGCCGTTGGCCCGGGCACCGATTTCCTGCCGATAGTGATGCAGGTCCCGCTCCTCGAGCCGTCCTTCGAGAAAGGCCCGGGCGTAGACACCCGGCGCCGAGTGCGGCTGATAGAACACCAGGTCACCGCCGTTGCTCTCGGTTCGGGCCTTGAAGAAATGGTTGAAACCCACCTCGAACAGATCGGCGGCGCTGGCATAACTGGCGATGTGGCCGCCCAGTTCGCCGTAGGCCTGATTGGCCCGGGCCACCATCGCCAAAGCGTTCCAGCGCATGATCGACGCCAGGCGCTCTTCGATGGCCAGGTCCCCGGGAAACACCGGCTGGCGGTCGACGCTGATGGTGTTGATGTACGCAGTGCCCAGGCTGGGGCGCCAGCCGATGTCCGCTTCGCTGGCCACCGCCAGCAAGGTATCGAGGATCCTTTTCGCCTGCTCCGTGCCGCCATAGGCGATGACCGAGAGCAAGGCGTCGCGCCACTCGGCGATTTCCTGGATATCTTCGGCTGGCTGGCCCGGCGACTGGGCGTGTTGCTCGGACGGGTTCATGGGCGACTCCTGCAAAATCGGCATTACATCAATGTGGTCGCTCTGCGCGACTTTCGCTAGAGACCACAGCGTTCTTGCAGCACGCTTTTGGCCAGCGTCCGGGTGAGCGCGAGAATCTCCTCCACCTGCTGATCCATCGCGGCATGGGACGATGCTTCCTTGCCGAGCCTGACCAGCCGCAACGGATGACCGCGCACCGAACCGAGCCAAGTGAGGCTGGGGACCGGGCCGACCTCGACATCCAGCAAAAAGCAGCCCTTGGCGACGCAGCTCAGCAGCTGGCTGGCCTGACAGGTGGCGGCGAGCGTCGGTTCGTCCGGGTTGGAGCCGGCCTGCAGCCAGTCCTGCATGAAGGCACCGGATTGCTGGACTACCAGATGGGCCACCTGGTCCCAGTCATCGATGGCCCTGTGCAGTTGGTGGTTCATGTATGGCGGCAGTGTGGCGCTGGACACGATCACCACGGCGGCATCGGCCGAGGGTGGTTTGAGCCAGGTGGCAGATGGCGGTGTTCCTTGCATGGTGGTAACTCCTGTCACACAAAGCCGATAGGACTCGAATTACTGTGGGAGCGGGCTTGCCCGCGATGACGGTGGCAGGTTCAACATGGATGTGACTGACCCACCGCAATCGCGGGCAATCCCGCTCCCACAGGGAACTCAACCGTTACGAAACAGAAAGCTATACGCATTCAACGCCGGCACCCCACCCAGGTGCGCATACAGCACTCTCGACCCCTCCGGAAACTCCCCGCGACGCACCATCTCGATCATCCCGTCCATCGATTTGCCCTCGTACACCGGATCGGTCAGCACCCCTTCCAGCCGCCCGCACAGGCGGATCGCCTCCAACGTACCTTCGTTGGGCAGCCCGTATTCCGGGTGCGCAAAGCGCGTATCGAGCACCACATCCTCTTCAGTGATCTCACGGCCCAGATCCACCAGTTCGGCGGTGTGTCGGGCGATACGCAGGATCTGTGCGCGGGTCTTGTCCGGCTTGGCCGAAGCGTCGATCCCGATCACCTTTTTCGAACGACCGTCGGCTGCAAACCCCACGATCATCCCGGCCTGGGTGCTGCCGGTCACCGAGCAGACCACGATGTAATCGAACTTGAAGCCCAGTTCCTGCTCCTGCTGCCGCACTTCCTCGGCAAAACCGACAAACCCGAGGCCACCGTAAGGATGCTCGGAACAACCGGCCGGAATCGGAAACGGCTTGCCGCCCCGCTCCCGCACATCGCTCATGGCCTTCTCCCAGCTGGGACGAATGCCGATGTCGAAGCCTGCTGCATCAAGGCGTACGTCCGCGCCCATGATCCGCGACATCTCGATGTTGCCGACCCGGTCATACACCGCGTCGGAATAATTCACCCAGTTTTCCTGCACCAGCACGCACTGCATGCCCAGGTGCGCCGCAACCGCCGCCACCTGACGGGTCTGGTTGGACTGGATGCCGCCGATGGACACCAGGGTGTCGCAGCCCTGCTCGATGGACTCGGGAATCAGGTACTCAAGCTTGCGTGTCTTGTTCCCACCGAAGGCCAGGCCACTGTTGCAATCTTCACGTTTGGCATACAACTCGACCTTGCCGCCCAGGTGCTCGCTGAGACGCTTCAAGGGAGTGATGGGCGATGGGCCGAAGGTCAACGGATAACGTTTAAAACGATTCAGGTTCATGGCGCTAATCCTTAATGGGGTGGGATATCCAAGCACTCTGGTGGGCTTCGATATTTCAATATTAAGAAAAAACCTGAAAATCCGTGTTGCAAACTTCTTCGATTTATAGTTGCTTTATTCCTTATCTAAACATCTCAAAGAAACTTTATTGCGTATAGGTCGACATGAACGCAACAAATAATCACAAACGATCCGCCACCCAGGCTGCAGAGCCGATGGCGCTTGATCGCACCGACCGCGCCATCCTCAAGGCGCTGCAACGTGACGCCTCCATCTCCAATGTGGCCCTGGCCGAGAAAGTGAAACTGAGTCCGCCAGCGTGTTTGCGGCGTGTCGAACGGCTCAAGCAGGCCGGGTTGATCAAGGGCATCGTCGCCCTGCTCAACCCCGATGCGCTGGACGCCGGCATGGTGGTGTTGATCGGTGTGGTGCTGGACCGCTCCACCCCGGAATCCTTCGCCGCCTTCGAAGCCGCGGCGCAAAAAGTCTCAGGATGTATGGAGTGCCATGTGGTCACAGGGGAATTCGACTACTTCATGCTGCTGCGCACCAAGGACAGCCAGAGCTTCAACCGGCTGCATGCCGAACAACTGCTGTACCTGCCGGGTGTGCGGCAGATTCGTTCGTTCATGGGGTTGCGACAGGTGTTGTCGACGCCGCAGATTCCGCTGTAAACCTGATGCAGCTCGGACTGCCTGCAAGCACCTTGATTGACATGATCTCAAAGGTAGGTAGCATGATTAGCTATAAATGAAAGCTAAGGTAATTCGAAGATGAGCAAAGATCACCCGGCCAAGATGCACCTCAAGGAGAAAACCATCACGCTCCCCGAGCTTCTCGACAAGGACAAAGGTGACAGTAAATTCCGTGAACTGCTCCACAACATCTTCGCGTTCTCAAGCAAAATCGAAGCAATTCGCGGTGAGTTCGGCAAGATAATCGGCCTTACCGGCATTGAGTACACCGCGTTGATCGCCACCGCTTACATGCGCAGTATCGATACCGTGTACGTGAACAGCCTGGCGGATCACCTGCACTTGAGTGGCGCCTTCATCACTCTGCAAACCAATAAGCTGGCAAAGAAAGGCTACCTGACCAAAACGAAAGATCCGGAGGATGCACGCCGCGTTCAACTGGACCTGACCGATCTTGGCTACGAAGCACTGGCAAGCCTGGCGCACTCCCAGCAAAAGGTGAACGATGTGCTGTTCGCAGGCATAGATCAGGAGCAGTTCAAGACATTGGTCAAGACCTTTGGCCTTTTGGCCAACAACGGAGACCGCGCGTTCAACATGGCCAGCTTTCTGAGCAATGACAAATAGTCTGCACTTACAGTAAGCCGCTACGGTAAAGGGTTGCCCTGCTCGCAAGTAACGACAGTCTCTGGCGACTTTCGAGCAAGGCAACTTGACGCTTGAACTCAAACCCACCCGATCAAACACCCGCCGCTGCAAGTGTCGTCACTTTGGAGCGCTTGAGCAGTGCAAACAGCACCATGGCCAGTGCAGCGATCAACCCGGGTAACGCGAAGGCTATGAAATTGAGCTGCAGAGGCAGGTTGATCCCGACCAAAGCGCCACCCAGCAATGGGCCGACTATTCCGCCACTGCGACCGACACCAGACGCCCAGCCCATACCTGTCGAACGGATCGACAGGCCATAGAACTGTGCCGCGCAGGCGTATAGCAAAATCTGTGTACCGATGGTCGTCGCACCAGCCACAGTGATCAGCAGATAAAGCACAGGTACCGGACTCTTCAGCCCCAGAAGGCTGACAGACAGGGCGGCCAGAATCAGAAACGCAACCAGCACCTTAGGCAGATTGATCCTGTCCCCCAGCCATCCTCCAAAAACCGCACCCAGCACCGCGCCAACATTCAACGCAACCAGGAACGACAGACTGGAACCCAGGCTGTATCCCGCGCTGGCCATCAACTTCGGCAACCAGGAACTGAGCGCGTAAATCATCAGCATGCAGCAGAAGAAGGCCAGCCATAACACCAGGGTAGGCAGCGCTCGCCCTTCCCGGAACAGTTCCAGCAGCGACGCCGGCCGGGCATTGGATTCGCCCATGATCAACGAATCGTCCTTTTGCAGGTTACAGGCCGGGTCCACGCGAAGAAGAACCGCGCGTGCCTTTTCGAGTCGACTCTGGCGCAACAGAAAGCCTACCGACTCGGGCAGTTGCCAGTAGATCAACGGCAGCAGAATCAACGGTACTGCCGCGGCGAAGAACATGGCCTCCCAACCAAAGCGTGGCAGGACGAAAATCCCCACGCTGGCCGACAGCACACCGCCCAACGGATACCCGCAGAACATGATGGAAACGATGGCAGTGCGAAACTTCTTCGGCGCGTACTCGTTCATCAGCGCCACAACATTCGGCATCAACCCGCCGCAGCCCAGACCGGCAAAGAAACGGCAGATGCCAAACTCCGTTGGATTGCTCACGAAGCCGTTGGCAAGCGTGGCGCAACTGAAAAGCAGGCAGCACACGGCGATCCCTTTTTTACGGCCGATCTGGTCTGCCAGGGTGCCAAACCCTACAGCCCCCAACATCATGCCGAAAAGCGCATAACTGCCCAGGGCACCGGCTTCAAGAGGGCTCAGCCCCCACTGCTGCATCAGCACGGGCAGCACCGCGCCGTAGATGAACAAGTCGTAGCCATCGAAAATCAGCAGCAGAAAACACCAGCCCATGACCATCCAGTGAAAGCCGGAAATACGCGCATGGTCGATGATTGTGTGTACGTTCACTTTTCGCATGACACCTGCCTCTTGTTATTGTTGGAAATGAGCGTCAGCAGATGGCATCGACCATTCGCAGCTCATTTCCTTGGCGACCGAGCGGCTTTTTTGCCCGGCGAGAACAGTATCAAATCAATTTAGCTTATTTTGCAAGCTATTTTAGAAAGCGTTCAGGCTTCGTTTTATTCCATTCACCCGATCCCGCGTTCCAGACTGGTCAGCGAGACCATGAGCGTCGAGGCCGATGCTTTTCTCTGATAAACGGACGTGCGCGATACGCGAATTACCCCCTTGCATCGAGTTGAACCAGCTTCCCTGCTGCCCTGCTCAGATCCCCGGAAGACCACCCGCTCGGCCACAGTTCATCAGCCGCGCTGGCAGAATCAGCCCGAGTTATGTTTTTTATTTTGCTTTCTTTGTTAGCTTTTTATATAAGCTTACCGCTGCCGGATTCGCGAGCGGTGCACGGAAGTACGGCCGCAAGCAACGTCATCCACCCTCCTCGCACTTTGCCGGATGCGCGCGGTGAGGGTGTTCTTCGTCACTATAAAAACAAGAGAACGACATGAATCAGTATCCGAATCCCCTGTCGCGGGCGATCGCCAGCGTTGTAACCATGACCCTTCCACTCAGCTCCCTGGCTGACGGAAGTGGTTTCTTCGAAAACTCCACGGCCACCCTGACCACGCGCAATTACTACTTCAGCCGCGACTTCTCCGACACCGTTGGCCCAAGCCCACAGTCCAGGGCCGAGGAATGGGCGCAAGGCTTCATCCTCAACTATGCATCGGGCTATACCCCGGGGCCGATTGGTTTTGGAATAGACGCCATCGGCCTGTTGGGCATCAAGCTGGACAGCAGCCCGGAGCGCGCAGGCACGGGCCTGCTCCCAGGCGCCTATGGCCAAAGAGCGCCCGATGACTACAGCCGCCTGGGTATCACGGCGAAGCTCAAAGTGTCCAAAACAGAACTCAAGGTTGGAGAACTGCAGCCCAATCTTCCGGTTCTCGCCCTGACCGACAACCGCCTGCTGCCCAACACCTACCAAGGCGCCTCGATCCTCTCAAGCGAGATCTCCGGGCTTAATCTGCAAGCAGGGCAACTGCACTCGACGAGCCTGCGCAGCGAGGCAGGCGATGAGCCAATGGGAGCGATCATAGGGTTTACGCCCCGGCGCGACGCCCAAAAGAACCTGATCACTTCAGATCGCTTCAACTACGCCGGTGGTGACTACTCATTCAATCAAAACCGCTCAACCGTCAGCCTCTGGTACGGTCAACTGGAGAACCTGTACCACCAGCGCTTCGCCGGCTTCAAGCACAGTGAACCAGCGGGGCTGTGGACGCTGAGCGCCAACCTTGGCTATTTCAAGTCAAACGAAGACGGCAAGCGTCTGATCGGCACCCTCGACAATCAGGCGTTCTACTCGCTGCTGTCGGCCAAACGTGGTGGAAACACTTTTTACGTGGGCTACCAAGGCATGTACGGCAACGATGGTTTCCCGCGCGTTTTCGTTACTGTCTCCCCCTTGGGCAACGAAGTGCCTACATACGAATTTGCCTCCGCCAGGGAACGCTCCTGGCAGGCTCGCTACGACTACGACTTTGCCGCTCTCGGCGTCCCCGGCCTGTTGGCGGGAGTGCGTTACATCAAGGGCGACAATGTCGATGCCGGCAGCTTCGAGGGCAAGGACAGAGAACGCGACATTGATCTGAGCTACACCATTCAGAGCGGCATTCTGAAAAACGTCGGTATACGAGTACGAAACGCAGTGGCGCGCTCCAACTACCGCACGGATATCGATGAGAACCGCCTGATCCTCAGCTACACCCTGAAACTCTTCTAAGTTCTTACCTGCCCCCTCCTTGCCGGCATGGAATGAGGCCGTTTTTTTCGCGTCTGAACGCCGCGATCCAGAGCCTTCTGGATCGCGGCGGCTAACCTGCACGCACCAACCACACATTTCGTCCTTCACCCATTCGGGAGTGCAAAGTTTTGACTTCACCTATCAGAATTGCCATTTCAGGGGCGCGAGGTCACATGGGTAAAGAGGTGATGAATATCGTCTCGGCTGACCCTTCATTGATTTTGGCCGGTAGCATCGGGCGACTTTCAGAAGGAAATCGCTCGCAGGCGCGACAAGTGCTTGGAAACTGCGATGTCGTCATCGACTTCACCACAGGCAGTGCATCAGCGGCACTTGCAGAAATCTGCGCCAGCCAGGCAGGTCCTGCACTGGTGATCGGGTCGACAGGCTTTGAAGCCGACGATCTGGCTCGCATCAACGCAGCATCGAACAAGATTGCGATCGTACGCTCCGGAAACTTCTCGCTGGGCATCAACCTGCTGATGGGACTGGTGGAAAGGACCGCCCGTGCGCTCCCTCAACGGATGTGGGACATAGAGGTCCTCGAGGCACACCACCGCCGCAAAGTCGATGCGCCGTCCGGTACGGCACTGATGCTGGGAGAAGCGGCAGCCGAAGGTCGGCAGACTTCACTTTCATCTGTCGCCCGGTGCGCGCGTGAAGGCATGACGGGTGAGCGCCCGCGAGGAGAAATCGGCTTCAGCGTCATCCGTGGCGGTGGCATCCTGGGAGAGCACAGCGTGATCTTCGCCGCGGATGAGGAGCTTTTGACTCTGTCCCACAGCGCACTCAGTCGCAGCATGTTTGCCCGTGGAGCGCTGACGGCTGCGCTTTGGATCAAGGATCGCCAGCCCGGCGAGTACGACATGCAGGACGTGCTGGGCTTTTCGAGAGACGACTGAGCGCACGAAAAAAGCCGCAGATAAACTGCGGCAAAGGGTTTTCACAACGATGAAGGCTGCTGATGAATCAGCAGCCTTGCTCACTCAAATTTCTTCGTTGAGGTCGTACTGCGCGGCAAACCTGTCCAGCAGGCCGGCGCTACGCTTCCAGTCGAACGTGCGGAAAGACGCGCCCTTGGTGACGAAAGTCGCACCCGAGTAGAACATCTCGTATTGAGTGTGACGAGAGGCATACTCGGAACCGATTGCATCCCACGCCAGGTTGAAGAACTTCACCCGCTCCACAGCGTTCGCGATAGGCGACTGCTGGGTTTTCTCAATCAGTTCACGCATGTGCGGATTGGCAAAATCCTGGGTGGAGGATGGCAACATGATGACCCCGCCACCCGCCAGATCGCGCAGGCGGGAGATGAACTTGGGATACAGTTGCTGCGCAATCACCTGAGAGGCATAAAGCAGGTGGCGATCCGGAACGAAGTACTCGCCAACGTATGAGCCCTTGCTTTCCATGCCGTTGACGAAAGACTCGGAAATAGCTGCTTCCGCCGCAATTTGCCCCAGTTTTTCTCGTACCTGAGGCAAGGCCATGATGCCGTTCATTTCGGCAGTGCGATAAGCGATACCGGCCAGGAAACGCATTTTGACCATGAGGCGAACTTGCGCCTGATAGTTCTGGTAAACATGCGCAGGTGTTTCATGAAACTGGGCCATGCACATGTCCGTGTCACGATGCACGAACACCCGATCCCATGAAACCTTGACGTTATCGAAGTACAGCAGTGCGTCGTTTTCGTCGAAACGGCTGGACAGCGGGTTCTGGAACACACTCTGGTTGTGCTCTTCATAAGATTTGCGCGACAGGATCTTCAAGCCCGGGGCGTTCATCGGGATGGCAAAGGAAACCGCATACTTTTCCTCCTCGCCCTTCTTCAACGGTTGCAGGCAGGTCACCAGCACTTCGTTCGCCATGATCCCGCCGGTAGCCAGCATCTTGGCGCCGCGAATGGTAATGCCCTCTTCATCTTCTGCCGCAATCCCCGCCGTGAGGAATTCGTCCGCCTGCTCGCCTGTGGACTTTGAACGGTCAGCCTGAGGGTTGATGATGACATAGGTCAGGTACAGATCATTGTCACGGGCGTAACGGTAGTAGTTGCGCAGGTTCTGCGCCCGCGTCTCATCGTAGCGCTCGAACCGTTCAATCCCCATCACCATGCCGGAAATGCAGCTGGCGACGTGATCCGGAGCTCGCCCCAAAAAGCCACAGCTCAGGCCAGTCCACGCTTCCAGAGCCATGCGGCGCTGTTTGAGCTCTTCCGGGCTTTTTGGCAGCTGCCAGATGCGGTTGTAACGCTCTCCGGTTTCCGTGTCGACGGTGGTCATCAACTCCAGGTTGTCGTGCTGGAAGTCGTACAGATTGCTCAGCCATTCGATGGAACTGGCAAAGGCAGGATGAGTGGTGACGTCATCGACGCGCTCACCGTTGATATAGACACTACGTCCATCACGCAGCGATTCGATGTGTTGAAGTGAAGTCTTGATCATTTCTTGTTCTCCAATACGACGGCAGTTCAGGCGATTTCGGCGTAGCGGCCGCGGCAGAAAACCAGGGGTTCGCTGTGGTTGCTGCTGGTGAAGTTCACGACCTCACCCACAAAAATGACGTGATCGCCTCCGTCGTAATCGGCGTAAGGCTTGCATTCGAAATGAGCCAGGGCGCCTGTCAGCAAGGGTGTCCCGGTGTCGCGAGTTTCAAACTCCACGTTCTCCCACTTGTTCTCCATGGCGCGGGCAAACTTGTTGGAAAGCTCGACCTGGTCCTTACTCAACACATTGACGGCGTAATGACTCGCCCGCTGCATGGACTCGAGGCTGAGCGCGCGTCGATCCAGGCTGAACAACACCAGTGGCGGGTTGATCGAGACCGAGTTGAAGGAACTCATGGTGATACCGAGCGGACGGTTTTCACTGTCCTGGGCGGTAATGACGGCGACGCCAGTGGGGAACTGGCCCAATGCGGTACGGAATTGAGATGCATCGAATGACATGGGACTCACCTTTTATTATTAGCTTTGCGACAAAGCTAATATGATCCCGACAAAACACCTCGTCAAGCTTTTTGTTAGCTTTCTTTGTTAGCTATATCAGCCTGTTCATAAGGCTTTCACGCCATCCTGACTCCGTAAACGACAACGGCCTGAACGCGCGATTGCGTTCAGGCCGTTGTCATGATGTTGCAACCTGTACTGGCTGCTGATGCGCTTTAGACCTGTGTCCGAAGCAATTGCTCGATGGCGTGCGCGATGCCCAGCACTCGCAGGTCCCCTCCTCGCTCGCCCATCAGCATCAAGCCGACCGGTGCATCGCCCTGCTCGTGACAAGGCAGGCTGATGGAACAGCGATCGAGAAAATTTGCCACCGAAGGGTTGCGCAGCATCAGCAAATTGCTTTTCTGGAAACTTTGCGGATTGGTCATTTCCTGCAGGGTCGGCGCGACGATCGGCACCGTGGGCATGACCAAGGCGTCGTAGTGCGCGGTGATTGGTGCGATGCGAAGTTGCAGATCGGCTCGTGCCTTTAGCAGATCGATGTAATCCGCCGCGCTCTGATGCTGCCCTTTCTCTATGCGCGAGACTACGTTCGGATCGTAGCCTTCACGACTGGAGGCAATCAGTTCACGGTGCCACGCCCAAGCCTCAGCTGCGGCAAAGCCACCCTTTTCGTTGATCTTCGGCAACTCGCCCAGCTCACTCAAGGCGATACGCTCGACTTGCACCCCCGCTCGCTCCAGCCGATTCAACGTGCGCTCAAAAGACGCCGCTACCAGACTGTCCATACCATCGAGCACCAGGGTTTGCGGCACCGCCAGGCGCAGTCCTCGCAAATGGACAGATGGCAACGGATTGACCGGATCGCCGGCCAGCACATCGTTGAGAATCGCCACGCAAGCTACCGAAGCACCCAACGGCCCGACCGAATCCAGGCTGCTCGACAATGGCGAGACACCGGTCTGGGGAATCCTCGATGCCGTCGGCTTGAAACCGACGATCCCGCACAATGCCGCGGGAATACGGCACGAACCACCGGTATCGGTGCCAAGGCTGGCCACCGCCATCTGGTCGGTAATGGCAATCGCCGCGCCGGATGACGAGCCTCCGGGAATTCTTCCGGTCGCCCGATCCCATGGGTTTTCCGGCGTTCCGTAATGCGGGTTCAGGCCAAGACCGGAGTACGCGAACTCGGTCATGTTGCTTCGTCCGATCGGAATGAATCCGGCATTGCGCAGACGGCTGACCACCAGCGCATCGGTTGTGGCGGGTTTGCATTCGGCCAGCACCCGTGAGCCGCAGGTCGTCACCTCGCCGGCCATGTCGAACAGATCCTTGATGCTGATCGGTATACCGGCATATTCAGGCACCGGCACATTTTGCTCACGCAAGCGATCGTAGGCGACGGCCTGCGCCAGGGCCTGCTCGCGCAGCGGTCGGGTAAAGACCTTGGCCGCAAGTTCTGGCTGGCGGTCCATGTTATCGATGCAACGCTGCACGAGCTGCTCGCTGCTCAACGAGGAGTTCAGCGCCTGGCCGATGGTAAGAAGTGTCATGGCATGACTCCCGGGAACGACAATTCACGCTGTTGGGCAGGGGCGTGGAATCTGCAACGGGATCAGCCCCTGCGAGTGTTTATTCGTAGTAATGAATTTCCAGCAGCACGCAACCGCCTTCAGACTTGAATGGACCGTGAAAGGCTCCCGGTGGACGGCAAGCATAGGTATGCGGCTGGAAGGCTTCACCACCCTGACCTTGCTCGTCGTTGCCCACGGTCAGATCACCGGAGACCAGATACACCTCCTCCCAATAGTCATGGACGAAGGGTTTGGTGGTGTAGATGCCCGAATGGAAGCGCAACAACCGGGTTCGCGTTCCGGTTTTCCCCGGTTCATCCAGCGAACCCGAAAGGATGAGTTGCTCGATACCGTCGGGATAGCCCGGCGGGGTTTCCCAGCCGTCCTGCATGTCCACCGAATAAAACTCTTTGTGTGCTTTGTTGATCATTGCAGCTTGCTCCTGATTGTTTTTCCTGCGGGCGCAGGTCGAGGTTGCACGTGCCGCCGGCTCAGTGTGCGGCCCATTCGATTTTGCTGATGTCGATTCCGTCCTGGTACATGTCCCACAGCGGCGACATTTCCCTGAGTTTGGTAACTGCGGCCTTGATCATCGTCACGGCGCTATCGATTTCGGCTTCGGTGGTGAAGCGGCCCAGCGTGATTCGCAGGGAACTGTGGGCGAGCTCGTCGCTTCGACCCAGGGCGCGCAACACATACGAAGGTTCAAGGCTGGCCGAGGTGCAGGCAGAGCCGGACGACACGGCCAGCCCTCTGAGGGACATCATCAGCGACTCACCTTCGACGAAGTTGAAACTGATGTTGAGATTGCCCGGCACCCGATGTTCGAGGGAGCCGTTGACGTACACCTCTTCCATGCCCTCGAATCCAGCCAGCAGCCGATCGCGCAGAGCCAGAACGCGCGCGTTTTCGCTCTGCATTTCCTCCCTGGCAATGCGGAAAGCCTCGCCCATGCCGACGATCTGGTGGGTGGGCAAAGTGCCGGAACGCATCCCCCGCTCATGCCCGCCCCCATGGATCAGCGCTTCCAGACGAATACGCGGCTTGCGACAGACATAGAGAGCACCGATGCCCTTGGGTCCGTAGAGCTTGTGTGCGGTGAATGACATCAAATGCACGTGCAGTGCTTTCAGATCGATTTCCACCTTGCCGGCGCTTTGTACGGCGTCGACGTGGAAGAACACGTCACGTGCCTTGCAGACCTCACCGATGCCGGCAATGTCGTTCACCGTCCCGAGTTCATTGTTGGCGTGCATGATCGAGACCAGGATGGTCTTGTCAGTGATCGCCTGAGCCACTGCCTGCGGGTGAATCAGACCGTTCTGGTCCGGGTCGAGATAGGTCACTTCAAAGCCTTCGCGCTCCAGATGGCGGCAGGAGTCGAGTACCGCTTTGTGTTCAATGCTCGAGGTGACGATGTGATTGCCCAGGTTGCGATAGAAGCGCGCCACGCCCTTGACCGCCAGGTTGTCGGACTCGGTGGCACCGGAGGTCCACACGATTTCTCTTGGATCAGCGCTCACCAACTGCGCAACCTGTTGGCGCGCCCTGTCCACCGCGGCCTCGGCCTCCCAGCCGAATGAGTGGGAGCGCGAGGCCGGATTGCCAAAATGCCCGTCGGCCGTCAGGTACTGGCACATCAGCTCGGCAACCCTCGGATCGACCGGCGTGGTAGCGGAGTAATCCAGGTAAATATTCTCGCCCATCGTCTGACCTATACCCTTTCGCTAAAGCTTGTTCGATGATCGAGTATCTAACCATGTTAGCTTGCTTTGCAAGCTATTTTTATTACCGATATTCCCTCTCCCGCCCCCCTCTGCGAGGACTGCGTCGCCGTCTAAATACCCAATGAGCAAAATTTATATTTTCATGGTTGCTATTTTTGTTAGCTATTTATATAAGCTTAATCCTTGCCCGGCGCATCCTGCCAGATGACGTCCCAGCATCATTTCCCGCAACCGATTACAAGAAAGAGAGAACGCCAAAATGACCACTCTGACCTTCAACTGCGTATCCATCATGGGCGAAGAACTTCGTGAGTTTCAGATAAGCGACGTAATCATTGCCGGCTGGACCGGTCGTGATCGTCACGCGGTCGAAGCACACATTGTGGAGCTCGAGGAACTGGGCGTTAAACGCCCGGCAACGGTTCCCTGTTACTACTTCGTCACCGACGACCGCCTGACCCAGGACGAGAACATTCAGGTACTGGGCGAAGAGTCTTCGGGCGAGATCGAGTTCTTCCTGCTCAATGACGGAGAACGCCTGTGGGTCGGAATCGGCTCCGATCACACCGACCGTAAAGTCGAAGCCTATGACATCACGGTATCCAAACAGATCTGCAGCAAACCTGTCGGTCGCACACTCTGGCCATTGGATGAGGTACGTGAACACTGGGATCAACTGGAGATGCGTTCATGGCGTGAAGACGCTGGAAGCGCGGTGCTGTATCAGCAAGGAAAGGTCACCACGATGCTGGAGCCCGAAGCACTGTTGGAGCGCTATGCCACGACCTGTGCAGCGACCTTCGAGCCGGGAACGGTGATGTTCTGCGGAACCCTGGCTGCCATTGGTGGCATCCAGTACACCTCGCGTCTCACTCTGGAACTCAACGACCCGCAGCTCAAGCGCAGCATTCGGTTCAGTTACCAGATGCAGAGTATCTGATTGCAAATTTAATGAACCCGGCCGACATGAGCCCGCCTAACCCAAGGACTATCAGGAGGTAACTCATGCAATTTGAACCGACGTGGATCGTGCTGGCGGCAGTGCTCTTGGTTGCGGAATTGTGGGCGATCAACCGGGTGCGCAAGAGCGAGGGGAAATCGAGCACCAAGGGGGTGTGGATGGTGGTGATCGTGTTCGTGCCCTTGTTTGGGCTGTTGCTCTGGCTGCTGGCGGGGCCCAAGCATATTTCGCATAACCCGAGCTCACCGCAAACCCGGCAATAATCACCTATCCCCCTGTGGGAGCGAGCCTGCTCGCGATGGAGGCCCGGCCATCGCGGGGCATCAGACAGCCAGCGTTATCGTTGACGTCATCGCGAGCAAGCTCGCTCCTACACGTCCTTTCTGCGCAATTCCGACATGATGCCATCGGGCCATGATGCGCGAGAAGTTGCACACAAAAAATGTGGATAACCCTGTGTGCACATTGCTGCAGAGCTTGTCGTCCGGCGTGTAGAGGCGAGTGCGCAAGAAGTTGCCAGGCACTGCGCAACTTCTTGCGCACTTTTCGGGGTTTTTTCGCCTTTTCGGCGACCATAATCTCCAAGTAATCGTCTCATCCTCCCGGATTCATTGACCTTCATTATCTCTGGCACGTTCCTTGACTAGGTGTTCATCCCCTGCATGGCGGTTTTTGCCCTGCTGAACACCGAAAACCACAAGGAAATGTGATGAGCTACGCAACAGAAGCCCAGTTAAGACAGGCCAGGCGTAACCAGCGATTTCAGAACATCCCAGTGGGCTCCGGCCAGTGCGGATTGATGCAAAAGGAAGTCGCGGTTTTCCCCGTTCGGTATGCCGTGGATGAGTCGCCGCAAAAAGGCAGTGCCCAGGGCCCGAATCCGCTTCCGAAAAACTGGTCAAATCCCGCCCTACCACCGTTGAAGACCCGCAGCTACACCCTGCGCCAACTGCGGGACGGCTGGCTGTACGTGTGGAGCAGCGTCGACGAAACCTTCCATGAGTATC
>NZ_JBSVXG010000019.1:0-50499 GCF_054070595.1 Pseudomonas sp. SDO55104_S430
GCTTTCGGGGGGGGAGGGGGGTTTGCCTGAGAGGGGGCAAGCACATCCAGCGTTTCTATCGCCTGAAACACCGCCTTCGCGGGCAATCCTCGCTCCTACGGTTTTCAATAGTGATACCACTTCACCTCAAGCATCACTTCATTCTCGGGCGAGGCCAGATGACTGAACTCGCGCTGGGCGCTCAGACGCAGTCCGAGGTTGCGCGACAACTCCCATTGCTGATTCAGGCTCACGCTGCGACGCACTTCGCCATTGGTGAAAAAATCACCTTTGGTTTCCAGGCTGAAGTTGCCCAACGGATTTTTCCACAGCACCCCTGTGTTGAAGCCCGCCGCAGGTGATACGAACTCGGCGAAATCGTTGTTGTGTTCCACACGCACGGTGCCCAGAGCGAAACCCAGCATATCGTCGGCCAATTGCCAGGTACCGCCGCCACCGCCATTGACGTGGCTGACCAGATTCTCGTCGTCATGCTTGCCCGGCACTCGCTCCAGGCCGCCGGTGACCTGCCACGACAGCGGTTGCAGCAGCTCGTTGCGCGGGGTCAGCGAACGAATGGTCGCCAGATCCAGTTGCTGCACCTGCCACTCATTGCCTTCGTACTGACGCAATTTCAGCTGGAGGATTTCGATCTGCGCGCCGAGGGGAAAACTCTCGGAATTGTCGTTGAGATCGTGATACGCCATGCGCAGGCCGTATTCGCCGAAAGCCCGGTCGCCCCGGGTGCCGATGCCGGCCTGCCAGGTGCGTGATTCGTGGCCGTCCTCGGGCAAGCCGGGCTGAGGGATTTCCAGTTCCGGCGCCGGGTTCTGGTTGATCGCCCGCAGCAGTTCGAAACTGCGTTGCGCCCGCGCCGGGTCACGTTCCTGGCCATTGGCGCGATAGCGTTCAAGCCGATAGGCCGCATCGATGATCAGCGCCTGGCGGTCCCGGGGCTGCGCCTTGAATTCCGCGGTTTGCAGCTGTGTCTGATCGGCACTGACCTTCAACACCCACTGCTGTTCTTCATCGCTCAGTGGTTCGGCACGGGCGAGCAATTCCCGTTCGCGGGAAGGGCGGTACTGGATCGATTCCACCAGCCCGGCCTCTTTCACCGCCTTGACGGTGTCGGTGGGAATGGCGGTCAGCGGGAATTGTTCGGTCAGGCGCAGGCTCGGGCGCGCCACTTGCAACAGTTCCAGCAGGCGATAGGAGCAGTTTTCGTCGAAGAAGAAGTAGTCGAACTGGATCTGCTTCAACTCCCAGACATGCTCGACCATGCGCGCGGTTTCAGCCTGGGTCAGATTCAACCGGTATTCCCACAGGTCACGGTTTTCCAGGCTGCGGTATTCCGAGAGTTTTTCCTGATACGGCACCAGCGCGAACAGGCCTGGATAACCACCCATCAAGCCTTTCCAGGCGTACAGAATGCTGTTGTCCGAGCCTTCGATGTAGGCGCCGAAGTTGATCGCGTAGCTGAGCAGCGAGGTCTTGTCGCTCTGGGCTTCGGCCTGATCGATGCGCAGCAGGGTATGGCCGAACATCGAGGACGGGCTGTTCAGATAGGCCGCCGGGAAAATCATCACCGCGCTGTGGGGCGAGACGTCCTTGAACCATTTTTTGAACTCAGCGCAGTCTGGCGTTGGCAGATCGGTCAGGTTCAGCTGGTCTTTCAGCCAGCGGGTACGTGCCGGATAGACGCATTGAGCGTGCTGCTCGCCGGCACTGGCCGGCGCGTACAAGGCCTGCACGGTGGCGGCGAGTTCGTGGCCAGGGTGTGAGTTGCCATCAGGGGCCAGGAAGAACTTCTTGTCGCTGACATAGCTGCGCCAGCCACCGAGCTTGGCGGTTTCGTAATGGCCCAGGGAAATCCAGAAGGGGTCGTTGGCCAGTTGCTGCAAACGTTGAATATCGATGTGTGGCGCGGCGGATAGCGGGGCGCAGACACAGAGCGCCAGCCAGGCGAGGCGTTTGAGCATAGGTGGCAACTTAGTACGTGAGAAAAAGACCCAAGGAGGGGCAGGTCCAAAAAATAAAACCCGCTTCCCGAAAGAAGCGGGGCAGGGCCGAGCTTAAGCCTGCGTGGCGTACTTGGCCAGACGAGGGTCGCTCTTCAGAACGGCCATGGTGTTGGTATGCACGTCTTCGGCGGTCACATCCGCCTTGCTGAAGATCTGCTGGAAGTGCTCGTGAGTGACGGCGGCGAAGTGCGCGCGATCTTCCGGCGCAACGCCCAGGACCACGGCATAGGTCGTCAGCGCTTCGCCGTTGCCTTTTGCCATGTCTTCGGACAGCTCGTTCATCATGCCATTCATGGCAAACCAGGATTTGCCGCCATAGGTCAGCGACGCGTTGGTGGAGCAACCGTTGGTGCCCGAGGTCATGCCGAAGGTTGCGTTACCGGAAGTGCCGTTGGTGGTGGATGCCAAAAAGTGAGCCGGAGTGCCACGCTGACCTTCGAACAGCATGTTGCCCCAACCACAATCCGGGCCGCCTGGCGCTTGTGCCATGGCGTTGATGGATACAGCGGTGAAGAGAGTACCGAGAAGAATCCGTTTCATAGCTTTGTTCTCTTAATGTGCATACCAATTAGGGGTCTGGGCCGGCTAACGGCTCCAGTCGGGCCGGTTATAACTCCAGCCGCGCAGTTTGGAGTTTAGGCACGATCGCGGGGTTCCGTAATTTTTTGCAAAAAAACCTGGTTCAAAACTGTGATTTGGCGCACCTCGGTGCCGGGGTTTGCTCTTGTCTATGCTTTGGCCTGAGGCGCTCCTTGCCAGTTCGGCACAGGCAGCGCCAGAATGCCGCTATCTGCCCCGCCTGATGTAAGGAAGCCCGATGCCTGATCCTGTTGCTGCCAGCTTGCGTCTAGCGCCCGAAGCGCTGACCCGTCCGTTTTCCGCTGAACAGTTCAGCTTCTCTACCACCAACGATCTGGAGCCTTTTCGCGGTGTGCTCGGCCAGGAACGCGCGGTCGAAGCCTTGCAGTTCGGTGTGGCCATGCCACGCCCCGGTTACAACGTATTCGTCATGGGCGAACCCGGCACCGGCCGGTTTTCGTTCGTCAAACGCTACCTGAAAGCCGAAGGCAAGCGCCTGCAGACCCCGGCGGACTGGGTCTACGTCAATAACTTCGATGAGCCGCGCGAGCCGCGAGCGCTGGAGCTGCCATCGGGTACCGCCGGTGCGTTCATCGGTGACATCAACGGTTTGATCGACAACCTGCTGGCCACCTTCCCGGCGGTGTTCGAACACCCGTCCTACCAGCAGAAAAAAAGCGCCATCGACCGCGCATTCAACCAGCGCTACGACAAGGCGCTGGACGTGATCGAGCGTCTGGCCCTGGAAAAAGACGTCGCGCTCTATCGCGACAGCAGCAACATCGCGTTCACTCCGATGCTCGAAGGCAAGGCCCTGGACGAGGCGGAATTCGCCCAGTTGCCGGAAGCCGAGCGCGAGCGTTTCCACGAGGATATTTCCGATCTGGAAGAGCGCCTGAACGAGGAGCTCGCCAGTCTGCCGCAATGGAAGCGCGAGTCGAGCAATCAGCTGCGCCACCTCAACGAAGAAACCATCACCCTGGCCTTGCAGCCGTTGCTCGCGCCGCTGTCGGAAAAGTACGCCGAGAACGCTGCGGTTTGCGGTTATCTGCAAGCGATGCAGGTTTACCTGCTCAAGACCGTGGTCGAGCAACTGGTGGACGACAGCAAGACTGACGCTGTCGCCCGCAAGATGCTGGAGGAGCAATACGCGCCGAGTCTGGTGGTCGGTCACTCCGTCAGCGGTGGTGCGCCGGTGGTGTTCGAACCGCACCCGACCTACGAAAACCTGTTCGGTCGCATCGAATACAGCACCGACCAGGGCGCGCTGTACACCACTTACCGCCAGCTGCGCCCGGGTGCGTTGCACCGGGCCAACGGCGGTTTCCTGATCCTTGAAGCGGAAAAAATGCTCGGCGAGCCGTTCGTGTGGGACGCGCTGAAACGCGCCCTGCAATCGCGCAAGCTGAAGATGGAATCGCCGCTGAGCGAAATGGGCCGTTTCGCCACCGTCACCCTGACGCCGCAGCACATTCCGCTGGCGGTCAAAGTCATCATCATCGGCGCCCGCTCGCTCTACTACACGCTGCAGGACCTGGATCCGGACTTCCAGGAAATGTTCCGCGTACTGGTGGATTTCGATGAAGACATCCCGATGGTCGACGAAAGCCTGGAGCAGTTCGCCCAGTTGCTGAAAACCCGAACCTCCGAGGAAGGCATGGCGCCGCTCACCGCCGATGCGGTGGCGCGTCTGGCGACCTACAGCGCGCGTCTGGCCGAGCATCAGGGGCGATTGTCGGCGCGTATCGGCGATCTGTTCCAGCTGGTTAGCGAAGCGGATTTCATTCGCCATCTGGCCGGGGACGAGATGACCGACGCCGGTCACATCGAGCGTGCGCTCAAGGCCAAGGCGACCCGCACCGGGCGCGTCTCGGCGCGGATTCTCGACGACATGCTGGCGGGGATCATCCTGATCGATACCGCAGGCGCGGCGGTCGGCAAGTGCAACGGTCTGACGGTGCTGGAGGTTGGTGACTCGGCCTTCGGCGTGCCGGCGCGGATTTCCGCAACGGTGTATCCGGGCGGCAGCGGTATCGTCGACATCGAACGTGAGGTCAACCTCGGCCAGCCGATTCACTCCAAGGGCGTGATGATTCTCACCGGGTATCTGGGCAGTCGTTATGCCCAGGAATTCCCGCTGGCGATCTCGGCGAGTATCGCCCTGGAACAGTCTTACGGTTACGTGGACGGCGACAGTGCTTCTCTCGGCGAGGCGTGCACGCTGATTTCGGCGCTGTCGAAAACGCCACTCAAGCAGTGCTTTGCCATCACCGGCTCGATCAACCAGTTCGGCGAAGTGCAGGCGGTGGGTGGGGTCAACGAGAAGATCGAAGGCTTCTTCCGTCTCTGCGAAGCCCGCGGTCTGACGGGCGAGCAGGGCGCGATCATTCCGCAGGCCAACGTCGCCACGCTGATGCTCGACGAGAAAGTGCTGGCAGCGGTGCGCGCGGGGCAGTTCCACGTCTATGCGGTGCGCCAGGCGGACGAGGCCCTGAGCCTGCTGGTCGGCGAGCCTGCGGGCGAGCCGGACGAGAACGGCGAGTTCCCGGAAGGCAGCGTCAACGCGCGGGTGGTGGAGCGTCTGCGGGTCATCGCCGAAATGATCAGTGAGGACGACCTGAAAGAAGCCGAGAAAGAAATGGCGGTCGAAGCGCTGGCCGAGGCCAAACCCGCCTGATCTGAATCAACACCCTCCAACTGTGGGAGCGGGCTTGTTCGCGAATGCGTAGTGTCAGTCAGCACAAATATCGACTGGCAGACCGCCTTCGCGAGCAAGCCCGCTCCCACATTTTTTAGCCAGTCAAAACCGAGAAAGTGCCATCACTCTGGCGTCAATATTCACACAATGACCGCTCGGCGCCTTCTGGTGTCGAAAAGCCTGCATCCCGAACTTTTCTTCTATTCTCTGCTCAAGGATAGAGACAGTAATCAGGAATGAAACAGCTTCCCATGGAGGCTGAATACCGGATTTACCGAGGGTCGCCGCCATGTCGCGCAACCTCTGCCTCACCCGTCAATGCCTGGGTCTCGTGACCCGTATCGAATGCGCCATCAAACCCTTGGCCGGCGATAACGGCATGTGGACCTTGCTCTTCGCCGCCGGGATGGCCGGTGAACAACCTTCAGCCATCAAAGCCCAGGGCCCGTTCCATGGTCCGTTCGTGGCTGAATCCATCCTCGATACCATTGTTGAAAGCCTGACCCTGCACGGATATGAGTTGGCCGACGACCCGCAGATCTGGTGTCTGCACCTGCAAGCCCAGCTACGGGAAATCAACGGGGGACGTGGCCGCAGCCTGGGCGGTCCATAGATGGTCTATAGCTACGGCCAGAGCATTGACGACGTTATTCGACCAGTTTGGTCATGTCCGCCTTGTCGAGTTTGACCTCGTAGCCGTATTGCACGGTGGCGAGGTCAGTTCGTTGGTAGGTTTCCAGGCGCGTGGGTTGCCCGTAGAAATAGTGCACGGCAAATAGCGACGGGCCTTCTGTACTGGCGTCATGGTTGACCGCAAGTATTTCCTTCAGGTAGTGACCGCTGTCGTCCTTGGCGTAAAAACGCCAGTCCGTTTCCGGAAATTCCTTCAGATCCACCACCAGCGCATTGCCCTTGAGCTCCAGACCCTTTGGCAGTTTGTTGGCGTCGACGGTTTGCTTGTCGACCGTGGCGAGAAACAGCGGGATGGAGCCCACGGCGTAGGCCGGGGTTTCCGGGAACAGGTTCAAGTCGTAAGTAATGGTGCCGCGCAGCGGGTCGACCTCATAAGCCTCCGCAGGCAATTCAATAGGCTCGTCGAGTTTGCCTTTGCTGTTCTCGGTGAAGAAACTCACCGGGCTTTCACCGGGGTTGAAGGACGTGCCGAGCAGTTCGTCATTGAAGGTTCTTAGGTGGCTGAACTCGATGCGTGCCGCACTCGGATCATCCACCGACTGGCTGATGCTGACATTGCTCTTGAGTTGATCCTCAGTCAGCGTCGCGCCCTTGAGCCAGCTCGGCGCCTGGTCGTCATATACCAGCACTGGCAGATCCAGAGGTTGAATGGATTTCTGTGTGGTGTGGCGATCGAAGCGCCGCACCGGCAGGTTCAGGTCCTTGCGGGTGACGGTGACCGTGGAGAAATCCAGCAGGCTGACTTCGAGGGTGTCGATCGCCCCGTTGAAGTACACCTTGGAGTAATGGCGGGTCTGTTGCTTCTCGAAGGCGCGCTGTTCCTCATTGATCTGCTTTTCGAACGCTTCGCTCCAGCCCTTTTGCTGCTGCATTTTTGCCAGCTGGCTCTGATAGAACGTCACCTGCGCGGCGGTCTCGTTGATCGAGCCGGAGCGGGAAAGAAATTGCCCTGTGCCGTCACGCGCCTGGACGATCAGTGGGTTCAGGGGCGTATCGCCGACCTCAGGGGCCTGCGGCGCGGTGTTGCTGAACTCTATTTCCGCGTAGTTATTGCCGAGCTTCACCAGGGTGACGCTGAGGTTGTCGTTGGTACGGGTCTGGCCGACGTCCTTTTTGCTCAGGTCGAAGCTGTAGAGCCTGCGTGGCGCGATGACTTCCACCTTGCCTTGCAGGCTGACCGGTTGCGGCTGGTTCTTGATGTCGACGTCCAGACCCTCGATGAACGGGTAGGTCACGGTCAGGTCATCGGGGTTGGTCAGGTTCGAGCTGGACGGGCTCAACTGGATGCCGGGATCGGTTTCCGACCATTCCGGCTGAAAGGCGATCACCCTTTTGTTGCTCAGGGTCACCGACTGCCATTCCAGGCCGTGGGGGAAAAGGAAGGTGGCTGGAATGCTGAAGTTGAAGGGAAACACCGGCTGCAGATCGGTCAGGTAATCGGAGCTGGAGTCCTTGTGCAGCACGAACAGGCCGTTGATGTAGGTGTCGACCAGGGCCTGGGGCGTGGGGTAGTGCTTGAGCACGGCGAGGGCGTCTTCACCATATTCGGTCACTACAGGCTTGGTGTCGAGCTTGAGCTGCGCCCGTTCCAGCAGCAACAGCGAGCCACCGAGTTCGGCCACGGCGTCCTTGAGCTTGGGGTCGGTGATGGCATCGAGGGATTTTTCGAACCGCGCAGTCTTTTCCTCAAGGCTGACCTCGTGTTTCTCCTCGTCGGGCGAGCAGCCGCTCAGCGCTAGCGCCAGAAGGATCGCGACACTGGTCAAAGGTAAACGCACATCCATTTCCAGTCTTCCTGTCCGATGGCACTGAACTGTCAATGGTTTGGACACTAGCAGAAAAATTTCGACATACACACGCAGGTGGCGGATTTCCCAACGGTTTCTGGGTGTAACGGGCGGCTGTTATACTCGCGGCCATTTTCAGACCTTGTGTGAGATTCAATGGAACGCTTTATCGAAAACGCAATGTATGCCTCCCGCTGGCTGCTGGCGCCGATCTACTTCGGCCTGTCTCTCGGACTGCTGGCCCTGGCACTGAAATTCTTCCAGGAAGTCTTTCACGTCATCCCCAATGTCTTTTCGATGGCCGAATCGGACCTGATCCTGGTGCTGCTGTCGTTGATCGACATGGCGCTGGTAGGTGGCTTGCTGGTGATGGTGATGATTTCCGGTTACGAAAACTTCGTTTCCCAACTGGACATCGACGACTCCAAGGAAAAGCTCAACTGGCTCGGCACCATGGACTCGTCTTCCCTGAAGATGAAAGTGGCGGCGTCGATCGTGGCGATTTCCTCGATCCACCTGCTGCGAATCTTCATGGACGCCAAGAACGTCGATCCCGAGCACCTGATGTGGTACGTGATCATCCACATGACGTTCGTCGTGTCGGCATTCGCCATGGGTTACCTGGACAAAGTGACCAAGCACTGATCGCATAGCCCGTCTGTTTCCCATCAATGACGGGAAACAGACGGGCGGTCATGCGGGTGGGTTGTACTTTGATGCGCCGAGGCATATGCCTGTGAGTGTGATGACTCGCCATTGCACGAGGTGCGTTCATGAACCTGCAAGAGCTGAATGCCTATGCCGTCGCCGGGAAGCTCGATGAGCTGAACCTGATTTCCCTGGAAGGCGGAATCTACCTGCTGGAGGCGCGGATGCACGGCGCCGCCTACCCCCTGAGCGATACCCACGGCCACATGATGCACCTGCGCTCGGTGGAGCATGCCCGTGACATGCTGCGCTCCTTTCCCAAGCTGAACTTCAATCTGGTGCACCACCTGGTCCATGACGAGATGTGCGGGATGGGCGGCATCGATGAAATCCTGAAGGTGCCGATCGAGCAACGCTCCACGTCGCAGCGCTGACGGCCTCTGATCAACACCATGGCATCTGTGCTAGTCTGCTGACCCTTTTTGGTTCCGGGCGCTTCGGGACGCGCTGTGCATGCACGGCACGTTTCGGGCGTTCGCACAGCGGAGCAGTGTCATGTCCGAAGTAAATCTGTCCACCGACGAAACCCGCGTCAGCTACGGCATTGGCCGTCAGCTGGGCGACCAACTGCGCGACAACCCGCCACCGGGCGTGAGCCTGGACGCGATCCTGGCCGGTCTGACCGACGCATTCGCCGGCCAGCCTAGCCGTGTTGACCAGGAAGCGATGTCCGCCAGCTTCAAGGTGATCCGCGAAATCATGCAGGCCGAAGCTGCAGCCAAGGCTGAAGCAGCCGCTGGCGAAGGTTTGGCCTTCCTGGCTGAAAACGCCAAGCGTGACGGCATCACTACTCTGGCTTCTGGCCTGCAGTTCGAAGTTCTGACCGCCGGTGAAGGCGCGAAGCCGACCCGTGAAGACAGCGTGCGTACCCACTACCATGGCACCCTGATCGACGGCACTGTGTTCGACAGCTCCTACGAGCGCGGCCAGCCTGCAGAATTCCCGGTTGGCGGCGTGATCGCCGGCTGGACCGAAGCCCTGCAACTGATGAATGCCGGCAGCAAATGGCGCCTGTACGTGCCGAGCGAACTGGCTTACGGCGCTCAAGGCGTTGGCAGCATCCCGCCGCACAGCGTACTGGTGTTCGACGTCGAGCTGCTGGACGTTCTGTAATCCTCGCCGATTACTGATTTACCTGTAGGAGCCGAGCTTGCTCGCGATGGACTTCAACGAAAACGCGGGCTTGCTGAAAGCCCGCGTTGTCTGAGCCACCATCGCGAGCAAGCTCGCTCCTACAGTTACAGCGTTTCATGGGTGGAACTTGCCATTGAGATCCGCCACCGGGCGCAACGCCCGCGCATAGCAGAACAGAAACAGATTCCTCACCACTTCCTTGAGCACCACCGGCTCGTTCGAGCTCAAGCCATTGAGATCCAGGTCACCCTGATCCTGCAGCTCGCTCAAGGCTTCCTCCTCCAGCACTGCACAGACTTCCCCGGTTTCCCGATGCAGAATCCTCAGGTACGGGTGCGGGCGGTCCAGCCAGGCATCGATCAGATAAGTCATGTCTCATCTCCATTGATTGGGTTTCAATGAGAATAATTCCTATTCAATAAATAGCAAGAGACGATTGGCGAATGGCGGATTTTTCCGGGTAAAGATTGCGTAAGGTCAAAACGGCTGGCGCTTTGCTATTGCGGGGATTCGAGCGAGATGGGGGAGGGTGAAGCGCCATCCCGCGGCGGGCACGGGATGGAATGCAGCGAAATCAGACTTTCCTGACGAACTCGGACTTGAGCTTCATCGGGCCGATGCCGTCGATCTTGCAGTCGATGTCATGGTCGCCGTCGCACAGGCGGATGTTCTTGACCTTGGTGCCGACCTTGACCACCAGGGAGGTGCCCTTGACCTTCAGGTCCTTGATGACGGTAATGGTATCGCCGTCCTGCAGGACATTGCCCACCGAGTCCTTTTTCACCGCGTCATCGGACGCAGCTTCAGCTTCGCCGCTGGCGGACCATTCGTGGGCGCACTCGGGGCAGATCAGCTGGGCGCCGTCTTCGTAGGTGTATTCGGAATTGCATTTCGGGCAGGGTGGCAACGTGCTCACTAAGGCTCCTTGAATTCAGGATCGCTAAAAAGCGCACATTGTATAGGGTTTTTCAGAATCCCTGTAGGAGCGAGCTTGCTCGCGAGGGTCTCAAGTCCACCGCTGGCACTCTGAATGCCAGCGTTATCGTTGACCTCCATCGCGAGCAAGCTCGCTCCTACAGGTAGCAGGGAGTTAGTGCGTGCGGGCTACCGCAAACTCGCTCAACTCCACCAGCGCGTCGCGATACTCATTGGCTGGCAGCGCTTCGAGGCACTTGATCGCGCGGGCCACGTAGTCGCGGGCCAATTGCGCGGTGTATTCCAGCGAGCCGGAGGCTTCCACGGCGATGCGGATGCTTTCCAGGTCTTCGATACCGCCTTTCTGGATCGCCTTGCGCACCAGGGCAGCCTGTTCCGGCGTGCCTTCGCGCATGGTGTAGATCAGCGGCAGGGTTGGCTTGCCTTCGGCCAGATCGTCGCCGACGTTCTTGCCCAGGGTTTCCGCATCGCCCTTGTAGTCCAAGAGGTCGTCGACCAGTTGGAACGCCACGCCCAGGTGGTCGCCAAAGGTGCGCAGGGCCTCGGCCTGTTCCGGCGTGGCTCCGCACAGGGCGGCGGCGCTGTGGGTCGAGGCTTCGAAGAGCATCGCGGTCTTGCCGCGGATGACTTCCATATAGGTTTCTTCAGTGGTGCTGGCGTCACGGACTTTGGACAGCTGCAACACTTCGCCTTCGGCGATCACGCGGGTGGCCTGCGAAAGGATCTTCATCACCGGCATGGAGCCCAGTTCGACCATCATTTCGAAGGAGCGCGAGTACAGGAAGTCGCCCACCAGCACGCTTGGCGCGTTGCCCCACATGGCGTTGGCGGTCGAACGGCCACGGCGCATTCCGGACATGTCGACCACGTCGTCATGCAGCAGGGTGGCGGTGTGCAGGAATTCAATGGTCGCGGCCAGCAGGCGCAGATCGTCGCCTTCGCGGCCCAGGGCCTTGCCGGACAGCAATACCAGCAATGGACGAAGGCGTTTGCCGCCGGCCGAAGTGATGTAATCGCCGATTTTCGATACCAGCGGGACTCGGGAAGTCAGCTGCTTCTTGATGATGCCGTCGACGGCGCTAAAATCGTCCGCGACCGCGCGGTAGAAAGCTTGGGGTTGCATCAGCGACAGTCGCTCCAGAAGGGTTGCGCGGCATGCTAGGACCCACGTCCAGGCCTGTCAAGGCGCGATGGACGGCCTATTGCAAGGCGCTCGTGCCTTGCGTACAATCGCGCACCCTGAACTTCCTGGGCAGCACCTGCCTTACGCAATTGCAAGCGGGCCTCCAGCCCCATGCAGCCATGCCAGCCAATACCTCTTCTTATAAAGAGCTGGGTGAGCAGGATTATCGGAGAAATACCATGTCTTATGCAGTAATCGTTACTGGCGGCAAGCAGTACAAAGTCGCCCCAGGTGAATACCTGAAGATCGAAAAACTGGAAGTCGCTACCGGCGAATCCGTTACCTTTGATCGCGTTCTGTTGGTTGCCAACGGTGACGACGTGAATATCGGTGCTCCAGTTGTTGCTGGCGCTACCGTTGTGGCTGAAGTGATCTCCCAAGGTCGTCACGATAAAGTCCGCATCATCAAGTTCCGTCGCCGTAAGCACCACATGAAGCGTATGGGCCACCGCCAGTGGTACACCGAGATCAAAATCACCGGTATTCAGGCTTAATTTCAGCCTAATTCCTCACTAGGAGAATTGAACTCATGGCACACAAAAAAGCTGGTGGTAGTACCCGTAACGGTCGCGACTCAGAAGCCAAACGCCTTGGCGTCAAGATGTATGGCGGCCAGAAAATCATTCCGGGCAACATCATCGTGCGTCAGCGCGGCACCCAATTCCACGCCGGTTACGGTGTTGGCATGGGTAAGGATCACACCCTCTTCGCGAAAATCGAAGGCGTGATCAAGTTTGAAGTAAAAGGCGCGTTCAACCGCCGTTACGTGAGCGTAGTCGCGGCTTAATTGCGCGATCGCTGGAAAAGCCCTGTCTCGCGACGGGGCTTTTTCGTTTGTGGGGTGAGTCTCTTGCAAAACTGTTTGTATGGGCTGTCGGCGCGCTGGGTTTGCGGTCGTGGATTGAGGTCGCTGCGCTCATTTTTGCAAGAGTCTTATGTCTAGTTTTTTTCGGCTCGTCCGTATGGCGAGAGGCGTTTTGTTATGAAGTTTGTTGATGAAGTATCGATTCGAGTAAAGGCAGGCGACGGCGGTAACGGTTGCATGAGTTTCCGTCGCGAAAAATTCATCGAGAACGGTGGTCCGAACGGTGGTGATGGTGGTGATGGCGGCTCGGTCTTCATGGTCGCCGACGAGAACCTCAATACCCTGGTCGACTACCGTTACACCCGGCACTTTGATGCCGAGCGCGGTTCCAACGGCGGCAGCACCGACTGCACCGGTAAAAAGGGTGAAGACCTGGTGCTGCGCGTACCGGTCGGCACCACGGTAATCGACTCCGCTACCCAGGAAGTGATCGGCGACCTGACCAAGGCTGGTCAGAAGCTGCTGGTGGCCCACGGTGGCTGGCACGGTCTGGGTAACACCCGTTTCAAATCCAGTACCAACCGTGCGCCGCGCCAGACTACGCCGGGCAAGCCGGGCGAGCAGCGTGACCTCAAGCTGGAAATGAAGGTGCTGGCGGACGTGGGTCTGCTGGGCTTGCCGAACGCTGGCAAGAGTACCTTTATCCGTTCGGTGTCGGCCGCCAAGCCGAAGGTCGCCGACTATCCGTTCACCACGCTGGTGCCAAACCTGGGTGTGGTCAGCGTCGACCGCTGGAAAAGCTTCGTGATTGCGGACATTCCGGGTCTGATCGAAGGTGCTTCCGATGGCGCGGGCCTGGGGATTCGCTTCCTCAAGCACTTGTCGCGTACCCGTCTGTTGTTGCATCTCGTGGATATGGCGCCGCTGGATGAAACCGATGCCGCTGACGCGGCTGAAGTGATCGTCAACGAGCTGACCAAGTTCAGCCCGTCCCTGGCTGAGCGTGATCGCTGGTTGATCCTGAACAAGAGCGACCAGATCCTCGAAGAAGAGCACGATGCCCGCGTCAAGGAAATCGTCGATCGCCTGGAGTGGACTGGTCCGGTTTACGTGATCTCGGCCATCGCCAAGCAGAACACCGAGCGCCTGTGCCACGACATCATGCGTTACCTGGAAGATCGTGCCGACCGTCTGGCCAATGATCCGTCTTACAAGGAAGAGTTGGCTGATCTCGATCAGCGCATCGAAGACGAAGCCCGTGCCCAGTTGCAGGCGCTGGACGACCAGCGTGCCCTGCGTCGCAGTGGCGTGAAGTCGGTCCACGACATCGGTGACGATGATTGGGATGAAGAAGATGTGGATGATGAAGACGGTCCGGAAATCATTTACGTGCGTGACTGATCCGTTGCGATAAACTTAAGCGCCGCTCAATTGAGCGGCGTTTTAGTATCTGGAAATCGATAGCTCTGGAAATCGATGGTTCTGGAAACTGGTAGTCACGAATAACGTTACGGGCATCGCCAGGTCGCGCTGCCCTCGAGCTAAGGTTGAAGATGATGCGGAGCAAGGTGACGGGTGCGCAGCGTTGGGTCGTGAAAATCGGCAGCGCTTTGCTGACGGCGGACGGCAAGGGCCTGGACCGCGCGGCAATGGGTGTCTGGGTTGAGCAGATGGTGGCCTTGCATGAGGCGGGCGTCGAGCTGGTGCTGGTGTCCTCCGGGGCGGTGGCGGCCGGCATGAGCCGTCTGGGCTGGACCTCGCGACCCAGTGCGATGCACGAACTCCAGGCCGCAGCTGCAATCGGACAGATGGGGTTGGTGCAAGCCTGGGAATCGAGCTTTGCCGAGCATGGCCGGCACACCGCGCAGATTCTGCTGACTCACGATGACCTGTCCGACCGCAAGCGCTATCTGAATGCACGCAGCACCTTGCGCGCGCTGGTCGAATTGAAGGTCATCCCGGTGATCAACGAGAACGACACCGTGGTTACCGACGAAATACGTTTCGGTGACAACGACACCCTGGCGGCGCTGGTGGCCAACCTGGTTGAGGCGGACTTGCTGGTGATTCTGACGGACCGCGACGGCATGTTCGACGCTGATCCGCGCAACAACCCCGATGCCCAGCTGATTTACGAAGCGCGTGCCGATGATCCGACGCTCGACGCAGTAGCGGGCGGCACTGGTGGTGCGCTGGGTCGTGGCGGCATGCAGACCAAATTGCGTGCGGCGCGTCTGGCTGCGCGTTCTGGTGCGCACACGATCATCGTTGGCGGGCGTCTTGAGCGTGTGCTGGATCGCCTCAAGGCGGGTGAGCGCATCGGTACATTGCTGTCGCCTGAGCGCGGCATGCTCGCGGCGCGCAAGCAGTGGCTGGCCGGTCACCTGCAGACTCGCGGCACCCTGGTGCTGGATGCGGGTGCGGTAACGGCGCTGTCTCAGGGCAACAAGAGCTTACTGCCGGTCGGCGTGAAACTGGTCCAGGGCAGTTTCCGTCGCGGCGAGATGGTGGTGTGCGTGGCGCCGGACGGTCGGGAGATTGCTCGTGGCCTTGCAAACTACAGCGCGCTGGAAGCGCAAAAAATCATCGGTCAGTCGTCTGATGCGATTGTCGGTTTGCTGGGTTACATGGCTGAGCCGGAACTGGTTCACCGTGACAACCTGATCCTGGTCTGAGGGAATACCTGAATGCGTTTTGCAAAAGGATTGTTGGGCTTGCTGCTGGCGATGCCGTTGCTGGCATCGGCCGAGGAAATCGGTCAGGTCTCGACCGTGTTCAAGTTCGTCGGTCCCAATGACCGGATCGTCGTCGAGGCATTCGATGATCCGAAAGTGGAGGGCGTGACCTGCTACCTGTCCCGCGCCAAGACGGGTGGGGTGAAGGGTGGTTTGGGGCTGGCTGAGGATCGTGCAGAGGCGTCCATCGCCTGTCGCCAGGTCGGACCGATCAACTTCAAGGGTGAGCTGAAGGATGGGGAAGAGGTGTTCAAGGAGCGCACTTCCCTGGTGTTCAAGACCATGCAGGTGGTGCGTTTCCTCGACAAGAAGCGCAACACCCTGGTTTACCTGGTGTACAGCGATCGCTTGATCGAGGGTAGCCCGCAGAATGCGGTGACTGCGATTCCGATCTTGCCGTGGGCGAGCGCTCAATAAGTCCAGCGCAAATCAAAATGTGGGGGGCGGGCTTGCTCGCGAAGGGGTCCTGTCAGTCGATATCATCGTCGGCTGACACACCGCTTTCGCGAGCAAGCCCGCTCCCACAGTTTTTTCCGGTGTGATCGCTAAATCGCAGGCAATAAAAAACCGACCCTTGGGTCGGTTTTTTAGTGAACGAGTCGCTTAGGCAGCAGCGGCAACGTTCAGGGCCTTAACGTGGCCATTCAAACGGCTCTTATGGCGAGCAGCCTTGTTCTTGTGGATGATGCCTTTATCGGCCATACGGTCGATAACAGGCACAGCCAGAACGTATGCAGCTTGAGCTTTAGCAGCGTCTTTTGCGTCGATGGCTTTAACTACATTCTTGATGTAGGTACGAACCATGGAACGCAGGCTGGCGTTGTGGCTGCGACGCTTCTCAGCCTGTTTTGCACGTTTTTTGGCGGAAGGTGAGTTGGCCACCGTCGAGCTCCTCGAAAGACTTTTTAGGAAATAGCAAACAAAATAGGCCGCGAATCATGCCGATGAGTTGAAGTCTTGTCAAGGGCGCTTGAAACGTTCCGCTAAGTGGTAGGCGTGGTGCGACGGGATATTTCTTTCCGGCGTGTGACCTGTAAACTCGCGAGCTTTGGCTCTGTGCTGTTGCGGCGCGGAGTATCGCACAAGTAGGCGCACAGTTCGCCTGCTGTTTATCGACAGGCACAAACTCTTTCAATGAATCTGCTCAAATCGTTGGCCGCCGTCAGCTCTATCACGATGCTTTCCCGGATTCTGGGATTTGTTCGTGACACCCTTATTGCGCGCACTTTCGGCGCGGGAATGGCGACCGACGCCTTCTTTATTGCCTTCAAACTGCCCAATCTTTTGCGACGCATTTTCGCCGAGGGAGCTTTTTCCCAAGCGTTCGTGCCGATTCTTGCCGAATACAAAAGCCAGAAGGGCGAAGAGGCGACCCGAACCTTTATCGCCTACGTCTCGGGCCTGTTGACGCTGGTCCTGGCACTGGTCACGGTGCTGGGCATGCTGGCTGCGCCCTGGGTCATCTGGGTCACCGCGCCGGGGTTCACCGACACCCCGGAAAAGTTCGAGCTGACCTCCAGCCTGCTTCGGGTGACCTTTCCCTATATTTTGTTGATTTCCCTGTCTTCGCTGGCCGGTGCGATCCTCAACACCTGGAACCGCTTTTCAGTCCCGGCGTTCGTGCCGACCCTGCTGAACGTCAGCATGATCATCTTCGCGCTGTTCCTGACGCCGTATTTCGATCCGCCCGTGATGGCGCTGGGTTGGGCTGTTCTGGTCGGTGGTCTGGCGCAGTTGCTTTATCAACTGCCACACCTGAAGAAGATCGGCATGCTGGTGCTGCCGCGGATCAACCTGCGCGATACCGGCGTCTGGCGAGTGATGAAGCAGATGCTGCCGGCGATCCTCGGGGTCTCGGTCAGCCAGATTTCCCTGATCATCAACACCATTTTTGCCTCGTTTCTGGTCGCAGGCTCCGTGTCCTGGATGTATTACGCCGATCGCCTGATGGAGCTACCGTCCGGCGTGTTGGGCGTGGCACTAGGGACGATTCTGCTGCCGACCCTGGCCAAGACCTACGCCAACAAGGATCGTCAGGAGTATTCGCGGATCCTCGACTGGGGCCTGCGTCTGTGTTTCCTCTTGGTGCTGCCTTGCGCGCTGGCGTTGGGGATCCTCGCCGAGCCGCTGACGGTTTCGCTGTTCCAGTACGGTCAATTCAATGCATTTGACGCCGCCATGACCCAGCGGGCGCTGATCGCTTATTCGGTCGGTTTGCTTGCGATTATCGTGATCAAAGTGCTGGCGCCGGGCTTTTATGCGCAACAGAACATCAGGACGCCGGTGAAAATCGCGATTTTCACTCTGGTAGTCACTCAGCTCTTCAACCTGGTGCTGATTGGTCCGCTGGCCCATGCCGGTCTGGCGCTCGCTATCAGTGCCGGGGCCTGCCTGAATGCCGGATTGCTCTTCTATCAGTTGCGCAAGCAGCAGATGTATCAGCCGCAACCGGGCTGGGCCAAATTCGCTTTCAAGCTGGTGGTGGCGGTGGCGGTGATGTCCGCCGTGCTGCTGGCGGGGATGCATTTCATGCCGGCCTGGGGCGAAGGGCAGATGCTCGAACGCTTCCTGCGCCTGGGCGCCCTGGTGGTTGCAGGTGTGGTGGCGTATTTCGGCATGTTAGTGTTGATGGGCTTCCGCCTGCGCGACTTCAATCGCAAGGCGTTGAGCTGAGGAACATTCCTCGATAAACAGCAGCGAGCCGGCATTTTTGTCGGCTCGTTTACTTTGGGTTGCGGTGCTGCCTGTCGTCGGCCGCCCGGTGTGGTTATAATCGACCACTTTATGAGCAAGAAGCGCGTTATGCAGCTGGTTCGAGGCCTCCAAAATCTGCGCCCCCAGCATCGGGGCTGCGTCGCCACTATTGGCAACTTTGACGGTGTACACCGTGGCCACCAGGCTATCCTGGCGCGGCTGCGTGAGCGTGCGCTCGAGTTGGGCGTGCCCAGCTGCGTGGTGATTTTCGAGCCGCAGCCCCGGGAGTTTTTTGCCCCCGACACCGCGCCCGCGCGTCTGACCCGTCTGCGGGACAAGCTGCAACTGCTGGCCGCCGAAGGCGTCGACCGGGTCCTGTGCCTGGCCTTCAACCAGCGCCTGAGCAAGCTTAGCGCCAGCGAATTCGTCGATACCATTCTGGTCGATGGCCTCGGTGTGCAGCACCTTGAGGTCGGCGACGATTTCCGTTTCGGTTGCGACCGGGCGGGGGATTTCGATTTCCTCCAGCAGGCTGGCGTCATGCAGGGCTTCACCGTCGAGGCCGCGCAGACAGTCGAACTGGAAGGCATCCGGGTCAGCAGCACCCAGGTGCGCAATGCCTTGGCCGCCGCCGATTTTGCCCTCGCCGAACGCCTGCTCGGCCGCCCGTACCGGATTGCCGGTCGTGTGCTGCACGGTCAGAAGCTCGCTCGACAGTTGGGCACGCCCACTGCCAACGTTCAACTCAAGCGTCGTCGCGTGCCGTTTACCGGGGTTTACCTGGTCAATGTGGACATCGACGGCAAGACCTGGCCCGGCGTCGCCAATATCGGCGTGCGGCCTACGGTCCAAGGTGATGGCAAGGCCCACCTTGAAGTACATCTTCTGGATTTTGCCGGCGATCTATATGACCGGCGTCTGACGGTGGTTTTCCACCACAAGCTGCGTGAAGAGCAGCGTTTTGCCTCTCTGGAGGCGTTGAAAACGGCGATCAACGCGGATGTCGCCGCCGCCCGTGCACTAGCCGCACCTAGCGCCCATCGCTAATGAAGAGCCTTAAATGACCGACTATAAAGCCACGCTAAACCTTCCGGACACCGCCTTCCCAATGAAGGCCGGCCTGCCTCAGCGCGAACCGCAGATTCTGCAGCGTTGGGACAGCATTGGCCTGTACGGAAAGTTGCGCGAGATTGGCAAGGATCGTCCGAAGTTCGTCCTGCACGACGGTCCTCCCTACGCCAACGGCACGATTCACATCGGTCACGCACTGAACAAGATCCTCAAGGACATGATCATTCGCTCGAAGACCCTGTCGGGCTTCGACGCGCCTTACATTCCGGGCTGGGACTGCCACGGTCTGCCGATCGAGCACAAGGTCGAAGTGACCCACGGCAAGAACCTTGGCGCGGACAAGACCCGCGAGCTGTGCCGTGCCTACGCCACCGAGCAGATCGAAGGTCAGAAATCCGAATTCATCCGTCTGGGCGTGTTGGGCGACTTCGCCAACCCGTACAAGACCATGGACTTCAAGAACGAGGCCGGTGAAATCCGCGCCTTGGCCGAAATCGTCAAGGGCGGTTTCGTGTTCAAGGGCCTCAAGCCCGTGAACTGGTGCTTCGACTGTGGTTCGGCCCTGGCTGAAGCGGAAGTCGAGTACGAGAACAAGAAGTCCTCGACCATCGACGTAGCCTTCCCGATTGCCGACGAAGCCAAGCTGGCTGCCGCTTTCGGTCTGCCGTCGCTGGCCAAACCCGCCTCGATCGTGATCTGGACCACCACCCCGTGGACCATCCCGGCCAACCAGGCGCTGAACGTTCACCCTGAATTCACCTACGCCTTGGTCGATATCGGCGACAAGCTGCTGGTCCTGGCCGAGGAGCTGGTGGAATCCTGCCTGTCCCGTTACGGCGTCGAAGGCTCGGTGCTGGCCACCGCTCCAGGTTCCGCTCTGGAACTGATCAACTTCCGTCACCCATTCTACGACCGCCTGTCGCCGGTGTACCTGGCCGACTACGTTGAACTGGGCGCCGGCACCGGCGTGGTTCACTCCGCCCCGGCCTACGGCGTGGACGACTTCGTGACCTGCAAGAAATACGGCATGGTCAACGACGACATCCTCAACCCGGTGCAAAGCAACGGCGTGTACGTGCCTTCGATGGAATTCTTCGGTGGCCAGTTCATCTGGAAGGCCAATCCGGCCATCGTCGACAAGCTGACCGAAGTCGGTGCATTGATGCACACCACCGTCATCGAACACAGCTACATGCACTGCTGGCGCCACAAAACCCCGCTGATCTATCGCGCTACCGCGCAGTGGTTCATCGGCATGGACAAGCAGCCAACCACCGGCGACACCCTGCGCCAGCGTTCGCTCAAAGCCATCGAAGACACCAAGTTCGTCCCGGCCTGGGGCCAGGCGCGTCTGCACTCGATGATCGCCAACCGTCCGGACTGGTGCATCTCCCGTCAGCGCAACTGGGGCGTGCCGATCCCGTTCTTCCTGAACAAGGAAAGCGGCGAGCTGCACCCGCGTACTGTCGAGCTGATGGAAATCGTGGCCAAGCGTGTCGAAGTCGAAGGCATCGAAGCCTGGTTCAAGCTGGATGCCGCCGAGCTGCTGGGCGATGAAGCGCCGCAGTATGACAAGATCAGCGACACCCTGGACGTCTGGTTCGATTCGGGTACCACGCACTGGCACGTCCTGCGCGGTTCGCATCCGATGGGTCACGAAACCGGTCCTCGCGCCGATCTGTACCTGGAAGGTTCCGACCAGCACCGCGGCTGGTTCCACTCGTCCCTGCTGACCGGTTGCGCGATCGACAATCACGCGCCATACCGCGAGCTGCTGACCCACGGTTTCACCGTCGACGAGTCCGGCCGCAAAATGTCAAAGTCCTTAGGCAACGTGATCGCACCGCAGAAGGTCAACGACACCCTGGGCGCCGACATCATGCGTCTGTGGGTGGCTTCGACCGACTACTCCGGTGAGATGGCGGTTTCCGAGCAGATCCTGCAGCGCAGCGCCGATGCCTATCGTCGTATCCGTAACACCGCGCGTTTCCTGCTTTCGAACCTGACCGGTTTCAACCCGGCCACCGACCTGCTGCCGGCCGATGAAATGCTGGCGCTGGACCGTTGGGCCGTGGACCGCACGCTGCTGTTGCAACGCGAGCTGCAAGAGCACTACGGCGAATACCGCTTCTGGAACGTCTACTCCAAGATCCACAACTTCTGCGTGCAGGAGCTGGGCGGTTTCTACCTCGACATCATCAAGGACCGCCAGTACACCACCGGCGCCGACAGCAAGGCCCGTCGTTCGTGCCAGACCGCGCTGTTCCACATCTCCGAAGCGCTGGTGCGCTGGATCGCGCCGATCCTGGCGTTCACCGCCGACGAGCTGTGGCAGTACCTGCCGGGCGAGCGCAACGAATCGGTGATGCTCAACACCTGGTACGAAGGCCTGAGCGAATTGCCGGAAGGCTTCGAGCTGGATCGTGCGTACTGGGACCGCATCATGGCGGTCAAAGTAGCGGTCAACAAGGAAATGGAGATCCAGCGTGCGGCCAAGGCCGTCGGTGGCAACCTGCAAGCCGAAGTGACGCTGTTCGCCGAAGACGCCCTGACTGCCGACCTGGCCAAGCTGAGCAACGAATTGCGCTTCGTGCTGATCACCTCCACCGCCAGCGTTGCGCCATTGGTACAGGCTCCAGCTGACGCCGTGGTGACCGAAGTCAGCGGCCTGAAGCTGAAGATCGTCAAGTCGGCTCACGCCAAGTGCGCCCGTTGCTGGCATTGCCGTGAAGACGTCGGCGTGAACCCGGAGCATCCGGAAATCTGCGGTCGTTGCGTTGATAACATCAGCGGCGCCGGCGAGGTTCGCCACTATGCCTAATGCCATTGGCCGTTTTGGACGGCTGAGCTGGCTCTGGTTGAGTTTGCTGGTTTTGGTCATCGACCAGGCCAGCAAGTTCTACTTCGAAGACAGACTCCAGATGTACCAGCAGATCGTGATCATTCCCGATTACTTCAGCTGGACCCTGGCCTATAACACTGGCGCAGCGTTCAGCTTTCTGGCCGACAGCTCCGGCTGGCAGCGCTGGCTTTTCGCCCTGATCGCCGTGGTGGTCAGTGGGGTGCTGGTGGTCTGGCTCAAGCGCCTGGGTCGCAACGAAACCTGGCTCGCCGTCGCCCTGGCACTGGTGCTGGGCGGCGCGCTGGGCAACCTGTATGACCGCATTGCCCTGGGCCATGTGATCGATTTCATCCTGGTGCACTGGCAGAACCGCTGGTACTTCCCGGCGTTCAACTTTGCCGACAGTGCCATCACTGTAGGCGCGGTGATGCTGGCACTGGACATGTTCAAAAGTAAGAAAACCGGAGAAACCGTTCATGACTGAACAGGTATTGGCTGAACAACGTATCGGTCAGAACACGGAAGTCACCTTGCATTTCGCATTGCGCCTGGAGAACGGCGACACGGTAGACAGCACCTTCGACAAGGCCCCGGCGACCTTCAAGGTCGGTGACGGTAACCTGTTGCCAGGCTTCGAAGCGGCGCTGTTCGGTTTCAAGGCAGGGGACAAACGTACCCTGACCGTCGAACCTGAAAACGCCTTCGGCCAGCCGAATCCGCAGAACGTACAGATCATCCCGCGCTCGCAGTTCCAGAACATGGACCTCTCGCCGGGTTTGCTGGTGATCTTCAACGATGCGGCCAATACTGAATTGCCGGGGGTGGTGAAAGAGTTCGACGACACGCAAGTGACCATCGACTTCAACCACCCGCTGGCAGGCAAGACACTGACCTTTGACGTGGAAATCATCTCCGTCAAGGCGCTGTAACTGACCTGACGCGGTCAAAAATGTGGGAGCGGGCTTGCTCGCGAATGCTGACTGACATTCAACATAGATGCTGTCTGACACACCGCTTTCGCGAGCAAGCCCGCTCCCACAATGTTTTTCACAGTTTCCGTTATTTCTTGCGCGCAAGACACGAGGCACAGCATGCAAATCAAACTCGCCAACCCCCGTGGCTTTTGCGCCGGTGTGGACCGGGCGATCGAAATCGTCAACCGCGCCCTGGAAGTCTTCGGGCCGCCGATCTACGTGCGCCATGAAGTGGTTCACAACAAGTTCGTCGTCGAAGACCTGCGCAACCGTGGCGCGATCTTTGTCGAGGAACTGGATCAGGTGCCGGATGACGTCATCGTGATCTTCAGTGCCCACGGCGTGTCCCAGGCTGTTCGTAGCGAAGCCGCCGGCCGTGGCCTGAAAGTGTTCGACGCCACCTGTCCGCTGGTGACCAAGGTGCACATCGAAGTCGCGCGTTACAGCCGCGACGGTCGTGAATGCATCCTCATCGGCCACGCCGGTCACCCGGAAGTCGAAGGCACCATGGGCCAGTACGATCCAGCCAATGGCGGGTCGATCTATCTGGTCGAAGACGAGGAAGATGTCGCCAAGCTGCAAGTGCGCAACCCGGAAAAACTGGCGTTCGTCACCCAGACCACCCTGTCCATGGACGATACCAGCCGCGTCATCGATGCCCTGCGTACGCGTTTCCCGGCCATTGGCGGTCCGCGCAAGGACGACATCTGCTACGCCACGCAAAACCGTCAGGATGCGGTCAAGCAACTGGCTGATGAATGCGACGTGGTACTGGTGGTCGGCAGCCCCAACAGCTCCAACTCCAACCGTCTGCGTGAACTTGCCGAGCGCATGGCCACGCCGGCGTACCTGATCGACGGTGCCGAAGACCTGCAGAAAAGCTGGTTCGACGGCGTCGAGCGCATCGGTATCACTGCGGGCGCTTCTGCGCCGGAAGTGCTGGTCCGCGGCGTGATTCAGCAATTGCAGGCTTGGGGTGCTACCGGTGCCGACGAATTGGCCGGTCGTGAGGAAAACATCACGTTCTCCATGCCTAAAGAGCTACGCGTTCGTTCGGTGCTTTGAGCCCTTTCGCACACAACTCCTGTGCAGTCTTATTGCTGCGCAGGCTGATTCGGCCGCTGGGCGCCAGTACTACCTGATGCATACTCACCTGTTCGCGCGCTGCGCAGATGAATAACGTTCCAGCCTGACGGCCATTATGTTCCGGGGCGCCCAATGGGCTGAAGCGTGCGGAGGTGGTGATATGTTGATTGCCGAACACGGCCAATGAGCGTCCGCTGCGGCGTTCGATCAGCAGCGGGTTGCTGGCGTCTTCATGGCCTCTGCCGCTGATATCCAAAATGATTCGCCAGCCCTGACCCCAGTCGCCGTCTATTCCGTGAATGACGACAGTCTGGTTGCGCGATATCGCCTCACTTCTTGCGCTTCGCATTCCGTTGGCCAGTGACCTTGCTGCTTCCTCGCGATGATTCGCTTCGACAACAGCCGCAAACGCCGGACTGACCAAATGCAGAACAATCCCGGCAATTGTCAGTCCCATGAGTAACTCAACCAGGCTGAAACCTCGTTGATGCATGACATCTCCCTCCCTGGAGTGTGATGGCCCGTGCAATCCGTGCACGAGTAATGGCGAAACAATCTCGCTTCGGCGCTCGAATGTTCTAGCGTGTAACTGCAGGTATAGCGGACGGCAAAGGAGGGCACCGATGGATCATCGTTCAAAAGGTTTCACGCTGATCGAATTGCTGGTGGCCATCGCGATCTTCCTGGTCCTGATCACTCTGGCGGTGCCGGCGTTCACCCGTTCCACGCAAATCACCCAGGCCGATACCGAGGTCGGTGATTTACAACGGAGCCTGAACTTCGCCCGCCTCGAAGCGATCGACAGGGGAGTGGCCATCCGGGTGCGCCCCACCGCGGGGGGCAGTGTCTGGACCGGAGAATTGTCGGTGTACGACAGCACCGCAACGCCCGCCAATGTGTTGCGTGTTGTGCCTGCGATGAGCAGCGGTGCGAGTCTGACGCTACCCTCAGGAGTCAGCGCGATCGACTTCAACAGCTTTGGCGGGTTGGCATCATCGTCGACAGCGTTGGTGATCAACTACGTGCTGGGAGCACAAAGCAGGACGCTGTATGTGTGTCTGAACGGACGAATTCTATTGGGTGGAAGTTGCGGATGAGTTCATGGAGCAAGCGTGCACAGGAAGGCATGACATTGATTGAAGTCCTGGTGGCGTTGTTGATTCTGAGTGTCGGACTGTTGGGGGCGGCGGCGTTTCAACTCAATGCGCTGAAGTACACCGACAGTGCGCGCATGACCAGTCAGGCCAGCTTCATCGCCTACGACATGATGGACCGCATTCGCGCCAACTCCGCCGCCGATTACACCGTGACACCACCGACCTCGGGCAACCTGAGCGTGGCCCGGGACCAGGACCTCTATGATTTCACCAACAATATCGTCGGTTTCGGTGGTGCGACCGCCACCGGCAGCATCGCCCTCAACCAGCGCGTATACACCATCACCATTACCTGGGATGACTCCCGGGCGGCCAACACCGCCAACTCCCGTCGCAGCTTCGTACTGACCAGTCGCGCAACCGTCGACCCGGTGGCCACGCCATGAGCCGCCAGAAAGGCTTCGGCCTTATCGAACTTTTGATCGCCCTGACCTTGAGCCTGATCGTAGTGCTGGGCGTGGTGCAGGTGTTCATCGCCGCGAAAAACACCTTCGTCAGTCAGAACAGTGCTGCCGCCATCCAGGAAGATGCGCGTTTCGTCCTGAGCAAAATGATCCAGGAAATCCGCATGGTCGGGATGTTCGGCTGCCTGGGGACGATCACTGAAGCCAATTCGGCGACGATGTTCAATGCCAGCCAGGTCACGCCGATCAGCTGGGACAACGCCAACCTGAAGTTGACCCTGGTGACCGCGGACGTTGGCAACAGTGGCGGCACGCCGACCTGGACCGTGGTTTCCGATTGTCGAAACACCGCGACGGCGTACGCCGGCGCGCAAAACCCCGGGACAGGCCAGTTGGCCTTTCCCATCCGGCGAATCATCTACAGCCTGAAAAACGGCGCTCTGACCATGGGCGTTGGCGCCGGCACACCCACCCAGTCCATCCTGGTGGATAACGTCAGTGACTTCAGTGTGAGCTTTGGCCTGGCCAGTTCCGCCACCGATACGGCGGCCTCCAGCTACAGCACCAATCCGGCCGATCCGGCTCGCATTCGCAGCGTGCGACTGAGCCTGACACTCGTCGATCCCGCCAACCGCGTGAGCAAACAGACCTTCAACGTCGTTGCCGCCTTGCGCAATCGCTTGCCATGAGGGGAGTGCCGACGATGCGTAAACCTTCGATGACACCTTCTTCCCAGCGAGGCATGGCGCTGCTGGTCAGTCTGGTGTTTCTGTTGCTGCTGACGCTGATCGGGATTTCCTCGATGCAGAACGCCACATTGCAGGAAAAAATGGCCGGCAGCGTGAGCCTGCGCAACCAGTCATTCCAGACTGCGGAAGCAGCGTTGCGGGTGGGAGAAAGCGCGGTGCAGCTCGACAGCTATGCGCTGGCAGTGTGCAGCGGCACGACGCAATGCGCTCCGCCGGCCGAGTCGTCGACGATCAAGGCCGCCGGGCTCAACTCCACTTCGGGAGTGACCTGGATCGCCTCGGGCAACGGCTTTTATGGCGTGCAGAACATCGGCACTTCCATCACGGCGGTGAACGTGCCGAGCAACACTTCGGCAACGTTGTACCGCGTGACCGCAGTCGGCATCGCGGGCAGTTCGCGCAGCGTGGTGGAGAGCATCTATGCCAAGTACTGACAGTCGCTCGCGCATCTGGCGGTTGCTGTGTGGCGTCGCGGCGGGCCTGTATCTGTCCGCGCCGGTGTACGCCTTCACGCCTTCGGATTCTCCGTTGCTGAGCGCGGCGGCGGTGCCTCCCAACGTAATGCTGTTGATCGACGATTCCGGGAGCATGAACAACATCATCTGGGCGGCGGGATTCGACCCGACCGTCAGCCGCCCACAGATTGCGAACTGCAGCTCCGATTTCTCATGTCTGAGTGGCCAGAACCTGGACATGAGCGATACCAACATCGCCCTGTCGAGCCTTAATCGCGGCGGCTGTTCGACCAATGGCAACTGGTTCGGTTTCTATCGTGGTCTGCTGGGCTTGGGCTCGATCTGTCTGAAATTGCCCGACCCGGTGGGCAATCAGAACACCCGCTATACGGCGAACTATCTGTCTTATCTGGTATCGCAGGCCAACGGTGTGAGTCGTGACTACACCACCGGCGCCATTCCCAACGATTACCGGATCAGCGTGGCGCAGGATGTTTCGACCTCGCTGGTCACCAGCAACCGTTCCCTGCGAATCGGTCTGTCGACCTTCAATCCGCCCGTCAGCGGCAACCCCGGGCCTGGCGGTTTCATCGCCCGCCCCATCAGCGACCTGTCCCCCGTCAGCGGCACGGTCACCCAGGCGCAGGCGAATGCCAACTACACGGCATTGATCAACTCGATCAACGGATTGAGTGCGATCGCCAATACCCCGCTGGCAGAAACCTATTACGAAATAACCCGCTACATGCGCGGCCTGGCGCCGTATTACAACTCCACGCCCAGCACCTATACCAGCCCGATCCAATACCGTTGCCAGAAAAACTATGGGGTGGTGATCACCGACGGCTTGCCGACCTACGACCGCACGTTTCCCACCAACGATCCGCTTGGAGGCACCCGCCTGCCGAACTGGGACGGCAACAGCGCCAACGACGGCGATAACCCCAATGGCGACACCGAAGGGGACACGCTTTACCTGGATGACATCGCCAAGTTCGCTTTCGACATCGACATGCGTTCCGCCGGGGTGGACCTGGCGAACAAGAGCTGGAACGCGGCGGACTTTCCCAAGCAGAACATGAACACCTACACCGTAGGTTTTACCGCGGCCAACCAGATGCTGTCGGATGCCGCCGCTTACGGTCAGGGCAAGTACTACCAGGCGACGGACAGTGCGGGGTTGAGCACGGCATTGTCCCAGGCGTTGAGTGAGATCACCTCCAAGGCCGGTTCCGGTGGCAGCGGCGTGACCAGCGGCACGATTCTCGCCAGTGGAACCAGTTACTTCCAGACCAGCTACGACCCCAAGGACTGGCGCGGCACGATCAAGGCGTTCGGCTTCAACGCCAACGGTACCGTCAATACAAACGCGGTGCAGTGGACCACCGACACCGCCATCATTCCGAGCGCCACGGCACCGACTTACCAATCCTGGAACACTCAGACCAACGCGCCAGTCACCCTGGCCTTCGGCAACTTTTCCACACCCCAGCAGACGGCTCTCAACCAAGGCTTGCCCACGGGCATCACCGGCAACGATCTGGTGGAGTGGGGTAAGGGCACCAACAAAACGGGCCTGAAGGTGCGCAGCGTACTGCTGGGGGACATCGTCAACTCGCCGCTGGTGCTGGCATCCCCCACCGAGAAAACCGCTTCCGACCTGTCGGGCGACACCTCCTACAGCACCTACCTGGCGACCAAGGCGGCCAACATGAACACCAGCCTGGTGGTCAACGCCAATGACGGATTCGTCAGTGTGATCAACTCCGGCAATGGCGCACGGCGTTACGCCTACATGCCGTCCAGTGTGCTGCCATCGCTGCGCTATATCGCTGATACGACCTACATCAACGGCGTCAGTCACAAGTTTCTGGTGGACGGACAGGTGGGCGTGTTCGATGCCCAGCTCAACAGTGCCTGGAAGACCCTCGCGCTGGGCGGTACCGGAGCAGGTGGGCGGACCTTTTATGCGCTGCAACTGTTCGACGCCTCGGCCGGTAATGCGATCAGGGCATTGTGGGAAATCAGTGCGCCGGCCACCGCCAATCCCGCGAACGTCTTCAATGATCTGGGTTATGCCTATGCACGTCCCGAAGTGGCGCGCTTGTCCGATGGTCGATGGGCCGCGTTCATTTCCAACGGCTATGGCAGCAACACCGGTGTGGTGGCGTTGTATGTCGTGGATGTTCGCGACGGGTCGCTGATCCGGAAGATCGTTGCCGATGGCACCAACGCCGATAACGGCCTGTCTTCGGTCAAGCTGCGCGTGAACTCGCAGAATGTGGTGCAGGCGGCCTATGGCGGTGACCTGAGTGGACGGCTGTGGAAATTCGATCTGAGCAGCACCAACCCCGATAGCTGGGGCGTGGCGTTTTCCGGTAAGCCGTTGTTCACTACCGTTGGCGGCGCCACTCAGCCAATCACCGCTCAACCTTTGCTGGCGGATAATTCGCTTGGGGGCAAAGAGATTTTCTTCGGCACCGGCAAATTCAACGAGACCACGGACAAGACCAACAAGGATTTGCAGGCGTTCTACGCCGTCTGGGATGCCGAGGGCGGTGCCGGGCAGATCACGACTGCAAGCTTGCAGGCGCAATCGATCACCGGCGTGTTTTCGGGAAGTAGCGGGCAGTTCGTCACCACCAGCCAGAACGAGGTGACCTATCCCGGGAAAAAGGGTTGGTTCCTGCCATTGGTGTATAACAACGCGCTGACCGGCGAGCGGGTGATCAATCAGGCCAGCCTGGTGCTCGGGCGAATCATTTTCACCACGGCCAGCGTTGACACCACGGACCCTTGCGCGAGCTTCGGTACCGGCAAACTGATCGAACTCGATGCGTTCAGCGGTAAGATGCTCAACTACGCGGTGCTCGACACCAACAACGACGGCGTGGTCGACAGTACCGACACGATCTCCAGCGGGGTGGTCTTCAGCGGGGGCATCCCGACCCTCAATGCCATCGTCAATGGCGCGACCCGCAAGATCGTGAACGATTCCAGTGGCGGCATCACCACGCTGGTGGAAAAATCCGGCGGCGGCAGCCGTCGCATCATGTGGCGACAAATTCAGTAAGCGAGAATTGAGGCATGCACAGATCCAACCGCGGTTTTACCCTGATCGAAATCATGATCGTGATTGCCATCATCGGTATCGTCATGACCATCGCTGCCCCGAGTTTCACCGAATACCTGAAGAAGGGCCGACGCGCTGAAGTGGCCGGCCTGCTCTCGGAACAGGCGCAGATCCTCGAACGTTTCTATTCCCAGAAAAACGTCTACACCGGTGCCACCGGCCTGAGCGGCGGCAACGATTACTACACCATCAGCCAGACCCTCAGCGATCAGGGATTTCTGCTGACGGCGGTACGCAAGTCGGGCACGAGCATGGCAACGGACAAGTGCGGTGATTTCACCATCGCCAATACCGGTGCCCGGGGCATGGTCAATGCCACCGCCGGCCTGACCACCAAGGATTGCTGGGGTCGTTGAGTTTTCTTTTTCGGGCACCTTTTGCGCCCCCTGTCTATTTATCGGTTGGTTCAATACATGATCAGGCAACAGCAAGTAGTGATTGTCGGCGGTGGGGTCATCGGCCTGTTGACGGCATTCAATCTGGCGTCCGAGGTGCAGAGCGTGGTGCTGCTGGACCGTTCCAGTGTCGGCCAGGAGTCGTCCTGGGCAGGGGGCGGTATCGTCTCGCCGCTCTATCCATGGCGCTATAACCCGGCGGTCACCGCATTGGCCCATTGGTCCCAGGATTTTTATCCACAGCTGGGTGAGCGCCTGTTTGCCGCCACCGGCGTCGATCCCGAAGTACACACCACCGGCCTGTACTGGCTGGACCTGGATGATGAAGCCGAAGCCCTGGCCTGGGCCGCGCGGGAGAGACGTCCGCTGCGGGCTGTGGATATCTCGGCGGCTCATGACGCCGTGCCGGTATTGGGCAGTGGTTTTTCCCGGGCGATCTACATGGCCGATGTGGCCAACGTGCGCAATCCGCGTCTGGTGAAATCCCTCAAGGCGGCGTTGCAGGCACTGCCGAACGTGACGATTCAGGAACAATGCGAAGTCAGCGGCTTTGTTCGCGAAGGCGAAAAGGTGGTGGGCGTGCAGACGTCTACTGGCGTGATCCGTGGCGATCAAGTGGTTCTGACCGCTGGCGCCTGGAGTGGCGACTTGCTCAAGAGCCTGGGCCTGGATCTGCCTGTCGAACCTGTGAAAGGCCAGATGATTCTCTACAAGTGCGCGGCGGATTTTCTGCCGAGCATGGTGCTGGCCAAGGGGCGTTATGCGATTCCCCGTCGCGACGGGCACATTCTCATTGGCAGCACGCTGGAGCACGAAGGCTACGACAAGACGCCGACCGACTCGGCGCTTGAAAGCCTCAAGGCTTCCGCGGTGGAGTTGATTCCTGCATTGGCGGATGCCGAGGTGGTGGGGCATTGGGCCGGTCTGCGGCCGGGCTCGCCGGAGGGCATTCCCTACATTGGCCGCGTGCCGGGGTTCGAGGGCCTGTGGCTCAACTGCGGTCATTTCCGCAACGGCCTGGTGCTGGCGCCGGCGTCGTGTCAGTTGTTTGCCGATGTGATGCTGGGCAGGGAGCCGATCATTGATCCGGCGCCGTATGCGCCGAGTGGTCGTATCTGATTTCCAGTTGGATGCATTCGCGGGCAAGCCTCGCTCCTACAGGGTTATCACCGTCTGTAGGAGCGAGGCTTGCCCGCGAAAGGGCCCTCAATCCAGACCCAATTTCTTCAGCCGGTAGCGCATCGACCTGAATGAAAGATTCAACCGCTGTGCCGCCGCCGTGCGGTTCCAGCGTGTCTCTTCCAGCGCCTGGAGAATCAGCTGGCGTTCGACATTTTCCAGATACGCCTCAAGGTTATCGATCTGCGTGAGGTCCGGCACCCCGGCCTCTGCGCTACTGTTGCCCTCGGCCAGGCGCAGGTCGCCGGCTTCGATCTGCTTGTTCTCGCACAGCGTATGCGCCCGCTCGAGCATGTTCTCCAGTTCCCGTACATTGCCCGGAAAACGATAGCTTTTCAGCGCATCGAGGGCCTGCGGATGAAGTTTTGCCAACGGTTCGCCAGTGTCTGAAGCCAGGCGCTTGAGCATATGGTTGGCCGGTGGTTCGATGTCGTCGCGACGCTCGCGCAAGGGCGGCACCCGCAGCTCGATCACGTTCAGGCGATAGTACAAATCCTGACGGAAGCGCTCGGCCGCGACTTCGGCAGCGAGGTCCTTGTGGGTGGCGCACAGGATGCGCACATCGACCACCACCTCCTGCTGTCCGCCGACGCTGCGCACGGCTTTCTCCTGAATCGCCCGCAGCAGTTTGACCTGCATCGGCAGCGGCAAGTCGGCCACTTCATCGAGAAACAGGGTACCGCCATGGGCGGCCTGGAACAGCCCGGGTTTGTCCTCGATGGCGCCGCTGAAGCTGCCTTTGCGATGGCCGAAAAACTCGCTCTCCATCAGCTCCGAAGGGATGGCGCCGCAGTTGACCGGAACGAAAGGCTGGTTGGCCCGTGGTCCGCGATCATGGATCAGTCTTGCAACCAACTCCTTGCCACTGCCGGATTCGCCGCTGATGTATACCGGCGCCTGGCTGCGCGCCAGCTTGTCGATCTGTTTGCGCAGGTTGCGCATGGGCAGGGAATCGCCCAGCAGACGCCGGTCGATGGCAATGCCGGGGGCGGGCAGGAGCAGGGCGCTGGTGACCAGTTCGCGCAGTCGGGTGAGATCCACCGGTTTGGTCAGGAAGTCGAACGCGCCGGCCTTGAGGGCGTTGATTGCGGTGTCGACACTGCCGTAGGCGGTGATCATCGCCACGGGCACGTTGGGGTAGCGTTGCTGGATATGCTGGACCAGCTCAAGGCCCGTACCGTCCGGCAGGCGCATGTCGGTCAGGCACAGGTCGAAGGCCTCGCGCTTGAGCAGGGCCAGGGCCTCCGCAGCATTGCGAGCGCTGTAGGTATCGAGTTTCATCCGTCCCAGGGTGATTTCCAGGAGTTCGCGGATATCCGGTTCGTCGTCGACGATGAGGACTTTTTGCCGTGGGCTCGTGTTCAACTTTGTTTCCGTCCGTGAGCAAAGGTGATGCGAAAGCAGCCGCCGCCTTGGCGTGGTTTGAAGTCTAGGCGGGCCTGGTTGCTTTCGCACAGCTCACGGGACAGATAGAGCCCCAGTCCAGTTCCTTGATGACTGGTGGTGAAGAACGGCTCGAACAGTTGCGCCTGATGGTCGGGGGCGACACCGGAGCCGTCGTCGAGGATTTCCAGAATGGGCAACTGACTTGCGGCATCGATGAACAATTCAAGCCAGACCTGCGCAATATCGTGGTCCTGGGCACTGTGGCGCCAGCCATTGCGGATCAGGTTGTCGAGAATCTGGTTCAACTGGTTCGGGTCCATCAGGGTCGTGAAATCCCCGGGCGCGATGTGCAGATGAATGCGCTGGCGCTCGGTCGCGCCCTCGCTGATTTCAGTGACGAAATGTTCCAGCCACGGCTTCAGGTCCAGCCGTTGCGGGACGGTTTGCTGGCGGCGGGACAGTTGCAGGACGTTTTCGATAACCCGATTCATTCGCTGAGAGTGATCTTGAATAATCTGAGTCAGACGTTGATCGGCGCTGCTCAGTTCCTCGGATTCTCGCAATAACTGCGCCGCATGACTGATGGCACCCAGCGGGTTGCGGATTTCATGGGCGATGCCGGCAGTCAGGCGCCCGAGGGCGGCGAGTTTCAGCTGTTGGGCCTGCTGGGCTATTTGTGCGAGGTCTTCGAGAAAAACCAGGGTCTGGTGCTGGGGGCTCGGGTCCAGCGCGATGAAGCTGGGCTGCAGTTCCATCCCGCTACCGGCGATTTTCAGGCTCTGGGGGCGAAGTGTGGGATTGCTCAGCCACAGCTCCAGACGTTCGACCAGTGCGGGGAAATGATCATCGATCAGGCAACCTTCCAGTTGGGCACTGCCGAGCAGGGAGAGGGCGCTGTGATTAGCCAGTTGCACCCGTCGTTGTTCATCGAGCACCAGAATCCCGGTGCGCATCCGTTGCAGGATCAGCGCATTGAGCGCTTCCAGGCCGACCACTTCGCTGGCCTTCTGCTCGGCCAGGGTTTCACTGACTTCCAGGCGACGGATCAGGCCTTGCACCAGCAAGGCCGCGGCGAAGCATAGGGCGCCATGGGTGCCGACCTGCAGATAATCATTGGGGCTTGGAGGATGGCTGAAGCTCAGGAGGAGACTTGAACCGATGATGCCGAGCGCACCGATCGCGGCGATCAACAGGCCGATGCGCCTTCGCAGCAGTGTGTTGCTGATGGCCACCGAGACGATCAGCAAATTGCCAAGGGCGCTGGCCACGCCGCCGCCGGCGTAGAACAGCACGCATAGCAGCAACACATCTAGCAGCGCCAGGCCAAACAGTTGCGCCGGATGCCGGGTGTTCTCGAAGAACACCACCAGCAGGATATTCAGCACCAGGTACAGCCAGCTGCCTGTGCGCAGCAACTGGTCGTTGGCAGATGTCAGCAACTGGTTGTCCATGTTACTGGAGATCAGCAGCACCAGAAGGATGCCGACGCTTAAACGGTAGAGGTGATAAAGGCGCAGCAGTCGCTGGGCCTGTTTGTTGCCTTGACTGGACGCCTCAGCGATCACTGGAACCGGGGCCTTGCTCCAGGTGCGCCTGGCTGCAATACCATTGTTGTTGGTAGCTGACGGCGCGATCGCGCGGCAGGTGCACGCCGCAATGGGCGCAGCGGACCATCGGTGCCGCTTCCAGCTCGGCGGGGGACTTGGGTACTGCGGCCTGGCCCTTGTACTTGCGCCAGAACCATACGGCGGCGGCAATCACCGCGATCCAGAATAATAAACGAAGCATGATGAGCAGCTTTCTGACTGATGAACCGGCAGTTTAGCCAAGGTCATGACGGGCGCACAGCGCAAATGCGCATGTCAAAAAAGGCGCAATAAAAAAGGGAGACTCACGTCTCCCTTTCTTTTACCACCGGTGGTGTCAGTCGAACACGCCGAAGGTCATGTAGCTGAACCACGAACGGTCTTCGTTGTTGCCTTCCGCTTCATGGTCTTCTTCTTCGATCACGTCGCCGTCGGCATCTTTAGGCTTGAGCTCGTTCGGGATCGCGTCTTTCGCGTCCTGGAACTGCTTCTGCACGTCCTGGTTGGCGCGGGTTTCTCCCGGCGGCAGCGGCGGGCGGGATTCGATCAGGCCCAGGGTGGCCTTGCTCAGCCAGGAGCGGTTGTCGGCTTCGTCGACCGTCGGCACGAATTGACCGTCCACCAGAGTCGGGTGGTTCGGGTAGTTGAGCTTCAGGGTTTCGAGGCTGGTGGCAGCCAGTTCGTCCAGGTGCAGACGCTGGTACGACTCGGTCATCACCGCCAGGCCGTCACCGACCGATGGGGTTTCCTGGAAGTTTTCCACAACGTAGCGACCACGGTTAGCGGCAGCGACGTAGGCCTGACGGGTCAGGTAATAGTCGGCAACGTGAATTTCGTAGGCGGCCAGCAGGTTGCGCAAGTAGATCATGCGCTGCTTGGCGTCAGGTGCGTAACGGCTGTTCGGGAAGCGGCTGGTCAGCTGGGCGAACTCGTTATAGGAGTCGCGCGCGGCGCCCGGGTCACGCTTGGTCATGTCCAGCGGCAGGAAACGGGCCAGCAGGCCGACGTCCTGATCGAACGAAGTCAGGCCCTTGAGGTAATAGGCGTAATCGACGTTCGGATGCTGCGGATGCAGACGGATGAAACGCTCGGCAGCGGCTTTGGCAGCCTCAGGCTCCGCATTCTTGTAGTTGGCGTAGATGAGTTCCAGCTGCGCCTGGTCAGCATAACGACCGAACGGATAACGCGACTCCAGAGCCTTCAGCTTGGCGGTAGCGCTGGTGTAGCTGTTGTTGTCCAGATCAGCCTGAGCCTGTTGGTACAACTCGACTTCACTAAGGTTCTCGTCTACGACTTCCTTCGATGAGCAAGCAGCGGTCAATGCGAGGATGGCGATCAGCAGCAGGTGTTTCACTTGCATAGCGGCTTGCGTCCCTATGACGGCCGCTGTCTTGGGCGTGGCCGTCCTGTTATGATGAGCGCCCCGTTGAATAGCCTCGGGGCAAAAGACGCCGTATTTAACCACAAGCGCGCAGCCGAAACCAAAGGCTGTGCCGACGCCCAGTCCGAGCATGTCCGATAAAATTGAACTTCGCGCAGAGGTGCCGTCCGATTTGGGCGGCCAACGCCTCGATCAAGTCGCCGCCCAACTCTTCGCTGAGCACTCTCGCTCGCGCCTTTCCGCCTGGATCAAAGAAGGCCGCCTGACTGTGGACGGTGCGGTCATCCGCCCGCGCGACATCGTGCATGGCGGCTCCATCCTCGAACTGACCGCCGAGCAGGAAGCCCAGGGCGAATGGGTCGCCCAGGACATCGAGCTGGACATCGTCTACGAAGACGACGACATCCTGGTGATCAACAAGCCTGCGGGCCTGGTGGTGCATCCGGCTGCCGGCCACGCTGATGGCACCTTGCTCAACGCCCTGCTGCACCATGTGCCGGACATCGTCAATGTGCCCCGCGCCGGTATCGTGCACCGTCTGGACAAGGACACCACCGGTCTGATGGTGGTGGCCAAGACCATTCAGGCGCAGACCAAGCTCGTCGCCCAATTGCAGAGTCGCAGTGTCAGCCGTATCTACGAATGCATCGTGATCGGTGTGGTGACTGCCGGGGGCAAGATCAACGCGCCGATCGGTCGCCACGGCCAGCAGCGCCAGCGCATGGCCGTGATGGAAGGCGGCAAGCCGGCCGTCAGCCATTACCGCGTGCTGGAGCGCTTCCGCTCGCACACTCATGTGCGGGTCAAGCTGGAAACCGGTCGTACGCACCAGATTCGCGTGCACATGGCGCACATCAACTTCCCGTTGGTCGGAGACCCGGCCTACGGTGGTCGTTTCCGCATCCCGCCAGCCGCCAACCCGACCATGGTCGAGTCGCTGAAGCACTTCCCGCGTCAGGCCCTGCACGCACGGTTCCTGGAACTGGAGCACCCGACCACGGGGCAGCGCATGAGCTGGGAGTCGCCATTGCCGGAAGACTTCGTCTGGTTGCTGACCCTGCTCAAGCAAGACCGCGAGGCGTTTGTCGGATGAGTGACTGGCTGATTCCAGACTGGCCCGCGCCGGCCGGGGTCAAAGCTTGTGTCACCACCCGTGCGGGCGGCGTCAGTCTGGCGCCGTTCGACAGCCTCAATCTGGGCGATCATGTCGAGGACAGCCCCGAGGCTGTCGCCGAAAATCGCCGTCGACTCACCGATCACTTCTCCATGCAGCCGGCCTGGTTGAAGCAGGTTCACGGCATTGCCGTGGCGCATGCCGACCCCAGCCAGGTCGTCACTGCCGACGCCAGCTGGACGTCGACCCCCGGCATCGCCTGCGCGGCGATGACCGCCGATTGCCTGCCGGCATTGTTTTGCGATCGTGCCGGTACTCGCGTCGCAGCCGCTCACGCTGGCTGGCGCGGACTGGCGGCCGGTGTGCTGGAAGCGACACTGGATGCAATGGCCGTAGCGCCCGAGGACGTACTGGTCTGGCTGGGGCCGGCCATCGGCCCGCAGGCCTTTGAGGTCGGTCCGGAAGTGCGCCAGGTCTTCATTGAACAATTGCCTGAGGCCGCCAAAGCTTTTGTACCCAGTGCAAATGCCGGCAAATTCATGGCAGACATCTATACGTTAGCCCGCTTGCGCTTGGCCGCTCGCGGCGTCACAGCCGTTTACGGTGGCGGATTCTGTACCGTGACCGACCCGCGCTTCTTCTCTTACCGCCGTGCATCGCGCACCGGCAGGTTTGCCTCCCTGGTCTGGCTCGACCGCTAGACTTGCCTGACCTGCATCAACACTCCGACGCTTGAATCTTCCAGAATCGGCCACATCTAGTGTGGTATCTGGCAGGTTTCTTCATTCAGGATGTTCTATAGGTCCGGCCTGCTCAAAAGGAAGGTGACCCATGCGTATAGATCGTTTAACCAGTAAATTGCAGTTAGCTTTATCCGACGCCCAATCCCTGGCCGTCGGTCATGACCATCCCGCCATCGAGCCGGCGCATCTGATGCAGGCCCTGCTCGAACAACAGGGCGGTTCGATCAAGCCCCTGCTGATGCAGGTGGGCTTCGACGTCAACAGCCTGCGTAAAGAGCTGACCAAAGAGCTCGACCAGCTGCCGAAAATCCAGAATCCAACCGGCGACGTGAACATGTCGCAGGACTTGGCGCGTCTGCTCAACCAGGCCGATCGCCTGGCCCAGCAGAAGGGCGACCAGTTCATTTCCAGCGAGCTGGTGCTGCTCGCCGCCATGGACGAGAACAGCAAGCTCGGCAAATTGCTGCTGGGCCAGGGCGTGAGCAAGAAAGCCCTGGAGAACGCGATCAACAACCTGCGCGGTGGCGAGGCGGTCAATGACCCCAACCACGAAGAGGCGCGCCAGGCCCTGGACAAATACACCGTCGACCTGACCAAGCGCGCCGAAGACGGCAAGCTCGATCCGGTGATCGGTCGTGACGACGAAATTCGCCGGACCATTCAGGTGCTGCAGCGCCGCACCAAGAACAACCCGGTCCTGATCGGTGAGCCTGGCGTGGGTAAAACCGCCATCGCCGAAGGCCTGGCCCAGCGCATCATCAACGGCGAAGTGCCGGATGGCCTGCGGGGCAAGCGTCTGCTGTCCCTGGACATGGGCGCGCTGATTGCCGGTGCCAAGTACCGCGGCGAGTTCGAAGAGCGGCTAAAAGCGTTGCTCAACGAGCTCTCGAAGCAGGAAGGGCAAATCATCCTGTTCATCGACGAGCTGCACACCATGGTCGGCGCCGGTAAGGGCGAGGGTTCGATGGATGCGGGCAACATGCTCAAGCCGGCTCTGGCACGTGGCGAGCTGCATTGCGTCGGTGCGACCACGCTCAACGAGTACCGCCAATATATAGAGAAGGACGCGGCCCTTGAGCGGCGCTTCCAGAAGGTATTGGTGGATGAGCCGAGCGAGGAAGACACCATTGCCATCCTGCGTGGCCTCAAGGAGCGTTACGAGGTTCACCACAAGGTAGCGATCACCGACGGCGCGATCATCGCGGCGGCCAAGCTGAGCCATCGCTACATCACCGATCGTCAGTTGCCGGACAAGGCTATCGACCTGATCGACGAGGCGGCCAGCCGCATCCGCATGGAAATCGACTCCAAGCCGGAAGTGCTGGACCGTCTGGAACGCCGTCTGATTCAGCTGAAGGTGGAATCCCAGGCACTGAAGAAAGAAAGCGACGACGCGGCGAAGAAGCGTCTGGAAAAACTGCAGGAAGAAATCGCTCGGCATGAGCGTGAGTACTCGGATCTCGAGGAAATCTGGAACTCGGAAAAAGCCGAGGTACAGGGTTCTGCGCAGATCCAGCAGAAAATCGAACAGTCCCGGCAGGAACTGGAGGCAGCGCGCCGCAAAGGCGACCTGAACCGCATGGCCGAGTTGCAGTACGGGGTGATCCCGGACCTGGAGCGCAGCCTGCAAATGGTCGACCAGCATGGCAAGAGCGAAAATCAGTTGCTGCGCAGCAAGGTGACTGAAGAAGAGATCGCCGAAGTCGTGTCGAAGTGGACCGGTATTCCCGTGTCGAAGATGCTCGAAGGCGAGCGCGAAAAACTGATGAAGATGGAAAGCCTGTTGCACCAGCGTGTGATCGGCCAGGAAGAAGCGGTAGTCGCGGTTTCCAATGCGGTGCGGCGCTCCCGTGCCGGGCTGGCCGACCCGAATCGTCCGAGTGGCTCGTTCATGTTCCTCGGCCCGACCGGTGTCGGTAAAACCGAGCTGTGCAAGGCGCTGGCCGAGTTCCTCTTCGATACTGAAGAGGCGATGGTGCGTATCGACATGTCCGAGTTCATGGAGAAACATTCCGTGGCTCGTCTGATCGGTGCACCACCGGGATACGTGGGTTATGAAGAGGGCGGTTACCTGACCGAGGCTGTGCGTCGCAAGCCTTACTCTGTGATCCTGCTGGATGAGGTCGAGAAAGCGCATCCAGATGTGTTCAACGTCCTGCTGCAGGTGCTGGAAGACGGCCGTCTGACCGACAGCCATGGCCGCACGGTGGATTTCAAGAACACCGTGATCGTCATGACCTCCAACCTGGGATCGGCGCAGATCCAGGAACTGATCGATGACCGTGAGGCCCAGCGTGCGGCGGTGATGGATGCGATTTCCTCGCACTTCCGTCCGGAGTTCATCAACCGGGTCGACGAAGTGGTGATCTTCGAGCCATTGGCACGGGATCAGATCGCCGGTATCACCGAGATCCAGTTGAGCCGTCTGCGCAGCCGTCTCACCGAGCGCGAGCTGAAGCTGGAGTTGAGCCCCGAAGCGATGGATAAGCTGATCGCGGTAGGGTACGACCCGGTGTATGGCGCACGGCCGCTGAAACGCGCGATCCAGCGCTGGATCGAGAACCCGCTGGCGCAGTTGATCCTCTCCGGTCGCTTCATGCCGGGAGACACGGCGAAGGGCACCGTGGAGAACGACGAAATCGTTTTCAACTGAGCCAAAACGGCGGTACAAAAAAAAAGGCCTCGCATTGCGAGGCCTTTTTTTCATTAGGTTGTTGAAGTTAAAGGAAAAGGCTTGTAAAGTGCGCCCCGCAGTAAGTCACCCGCCAGGGTTTCCGCTCACTGAGTAGAAATCTGAAATAAGTTGCAAATCATTAACTTGAAAGCAATTTAGGGGGTTGACAGAGGTGCTTAAGATTGTAGAATAGCGCGCCTCAGACACACGAACGCAGCGATGCGAACGAGTTGAAGAGAACGCTGTAAAGCACCAACGTTGTAGATGTAAATTGAAATGTGTAGTTCCGTGATAGCTCAGTCGGTAGAGCAAATGACTGTTAATCATTGGGTCCCAGGTTCGAGTCCTGGTCACGGAGCCAATTTCAAGCCGGGGTATAGCGCAGTCCGGTAGCGCGCCTGCTTTGGGAGCAGGATGTCAGGAGTTCGAATCCCCTTACCCCGACCATTTTTGGGTCGTTAGCTCAGTTGGTAGAGCAGTTGGCTTTTAACCAATTGGTCGTAGGTTCGAATCCCACACGACCCACCATTTTTGAGACCAGTTCGCTGGAATCGAATCTTAAGATCAGACGCCAAAAGCTCTGTTCGCAGAAGGCGCCTTTTAAAGGTGCCTTTTTTTTACCGGGGTATAGCGCAGTCCGGTAGCGCGCCTGCTTTGGGAGCAGGATGTCAGGAGTTCGAATCCCCTTACCCCGACCATTTTTGGGTCGTTAGCTCAGTTGGTAGAGCAGTTGGCTTTTAACCAATTGGTCGTAGGTTCGAATCCCACACGACCCACCATTTTTGAGACCAGTTCGCTGGAATCGAATCTTAAGATCAGACGCCAAAAGCTCTGTTCGCAGAAGGCGCCTTTTAAAGGTGCCTTTTTTTTACCGGGGTATAGCGCAGTCCGGTAGCGCGCCTGCTTTGGGAGCAGGATGTCAGGAGTTCGAATCCCCTTACCCCGACCATATTAAAAATCCTCGTATCGAAAGATACGGGGATTTTTTTTGCCTGCAAAAAAGCACTTCAAGTCATCGTACAACTTGCCGATAACGAGCTGTCGGGGTTCAGCCCTTCACTCAAGCCAATAAAAACAAAGGCGCTCGTTATGTTTCTTCGTCAGTTGAATATTGCCCCCCGTGCCGCACTGGGGTTTGCCTTGATCGCATTGCTCGTCGCACTGCTCGGGATTTTTGCCCTGGGACAAATGTCGAGCATCCGCGAAAGCGAGGTGGCGGTGGAGAAACAATGGCTGCCGAGCATTCGCGGCGGTGACGAGATCCGCGAAATCATGCTGCGCATCCGCACCATTTCCCTGCGCATGGCCCTGGACCAGGACCCAAAGAACATCGCGCAATACCGCAGCCAGATGGATACCCGGGACAAGGAGCTGAGCGAGAAAATCGCCGCCTACGACAAGCTGGTGACCTCGCCCGAAGGCAGGGCACTGTATGACCAGTTCAAAAGTACCTTCACCGCTTACCGCGCCGGCATTGCCCAGTCCTTCACGCTGGCTGAACAGGGGCGTCGCGACGAGCTGACCAAACTGTTGCTGGTCGATATGAAAACCGTGGTCGACGGCTCGGGCAAGCAACTCAGTGACCTGGCGGAACTCTTCACCCGTCAAGTTGCGGCCGAAAGCGAAAAATCCCGGGATCACTACGACACCTCGCGCACGATCGTCAGCCTGTTTATCGGCCTTGCGGCCCTGGCGACAGTCGCCCTGGCCTTGTTGCTGACCCGCAGCATCGTGCGCCCGCTGAGTGAAGCTGTGATCGCCGCGGAGCATGTGGCTCAAGGCGATCTGACTCGTCCGATCGAAACCCGGGGTAATGACGAAGTCAGTCGCCTGCTCAAGGCGCTGGCCACCATGCAGCAGAACCTGCGGGAAACCCTGCAGGGCATCAGCCGTTCCGCGACTCAGTTGACCACCGCCGCTGACGAACTGAACGCTGTGACCCTCGACAGCACCCAGGGCCTGCAACAGCAGAACAACGAAATCGAGCAGGCGGCGACCGCCGTGAATGAAATGACCAGCGCAGTGGAAGAGGTTGCGCGCAACGCGGTGTCCACCTCCGATGCCACTCGTCAGTCCAGCGAATCGGCGCGAATGGGGCAGGAGCGGGTCAGTGAGACGGCCAGTGCCATCAGTTCGCTGTCCGACGATGTGCAGAGCACCAGCGAGTTGGTGCAATCGCTGGCCAATCAGTCTCAGGATATCGGCAAGGTATTGGATGTGATTCGTGCGATTGCCGAACAGACCAACCTGCTGGCACTGAACGCGGCCATCGAGGCGGCGCGGGCGGGGGAGAGCGGTCGCGGATTCGCGGTAGTGGCCGATGAAGTGCGGGCGCTGGCTTATCGCACGCAGCAGTCGACCCAGGAAATCGAGCAGATGGTGCAGGGCATGCGCAGCGGTTCGAGCCTGGCCCTGGATGCCATGAATGCCAGCGCGACCCGTGCTGCCAGCACCCTGGTTCTCGCTGAACGCGCAGGCCAGGCGCTGCAAACCATCACCGCTTCGGTGCACCAGATTCACGAGCGCAACCTGGTCATCGCCAGCGCGGCGGAAGAGCAGGCGCAAGTGGCGCGGGAGGTCGATCGCAACCTGGTGAACATTCGTGACTTGTCGGTGCGCTCGGCAGCCGGCGCGGATCAGACCAGTGCTTCAAGCCATGAGCTGTCGCAACTGGCCAATGCACTGCAGGGGATGGTGCGGCGTTTCAGAGTCTAAGCGCTGCAGAAAAATCGATGGGAGAAAAAACCTGTGGGAGCGAGCCTGCTCGCGATAGCGTTCTACCAGTCGACATTGATGCCGCCTGATATGCCGTCATCGCGGGCAAGCCGCGCTCCCACAGAGTTTGTGTCGTAACCCGAAATTGCAGTCGGCGCAAAACCTGTGGGAGCGTGGCTTGCCCGCGAAAGCGTTGGACCAGACACTCTGATGTTGGCTGATACTCCGCTTTCGCGAGCAAGCCCGCTCCCACACTGGACCGTGTCAGTGCAACTTGAGCCTCGGCTCAGTCCCCCGCCCGATCTTGCTGCCCAGCATCAGCATTGCCGTGCGGAACCATCCGTACAGCGCCATCTGGTGCATGCGGTACAACGACACGTAGAACATCCGCGCCAGCCACCCCTCCAGCATCACGCTGCCAGTCAGATTGCCCATCAAGTTACCCACAGCGGAAAAACGCGACAGCGAAATCAGCGAGCCGTAGTCGGTGTACTTGTACTCGGGCAACGCCTTGCCTTCGATCCGCAGCTTCAGCGACTTGGCCAGCAGCGACGCCTGCTGATGCGCAGCCTGGGCGCGCGGCGGTACGTTGCGGTCGCTGCCCGGTTGCGGGCAGGCGGCGCAGTCACCGAAGGCGAAGATGTTCTCGTCGCGGGTGGTTTGCAAAGTCGGCAGGACTTGCAACTGGTTGATGCGGTTGGTTTCCAGGCCGTCGATGTCCTTGAGGAAACCCGGAGCGCGAATGCCTGCCGCCCAGACTTTCAGGCCGGCATTGATGATCTTGCCGTCGGCAGTAATCAGGGCGTCGGCCGTGACTTCGCTGACCGCGGCATTGGTCATCACGTTGACCCCGAGCTTCTCCAGGGTTTTATGCACAGGCCCGCCGATGCGCTCCGGCAGCGCCGGCAGCACCCGAGGACCGGCTTCGATCAGGGTGATGTGCATGTTTTCCGGCTTGATCCGGTCCAGGCCATATGCTGCCAGTTCGTGGGCAGCGTTGTGCAACTCTGCGGCCAGTTCGACCCCGGTGGCACCGGCGCCGACGATGGCCACGCTGATCTGCTCGTCCTGAACGTTTTGCCCGGCGTGGGCGCGCAGGTAGTGGTTGAGCAATTGCTGGTGGAAGCGTTCGGCCTGTTTGCGGGTGTCGAGGAACAGGCAGTGCTGCGCCGCACCCTGAGTGCCGAAATCGTTGGTGGTGCTACCGACGGAAATCACCAGCGTGTCGTAAGGCACTTCCCGCGCAGGCACCAGCTCCAGGCCGGCTTCGTCATAGGTGGCGGCCAGCTGGATTTTTTTCTGCGCGCGATCGAGCCCGCTCATGCGCCCCAGCTGGAACTCGAAGTGGTTCCATTTCGCCTGGGCAACATAGTTGAGTTCGTCTTCGGAAGAGTTCAGGGAACCGGCTGCCACTTCGTGCAGCAACGGTTTCCAGATGTGGGTCAGGTTCGCGTCGACCAGCATCACGCTGGCCGTGCCGCGCTTGCCCAGAGTCTTACCCAGACGGGTAGCCAACTCCAGACCGCCGGCGCCGCCGCCGACAATAACGATACGATGGGACATGGGGATAACTCGCAAGGCTAAAAGAAATCGGTGCAGTTACCCGAGCGAGCGCAAGGCAGCTCATAGCGTCAGGTAACTGATAAATCGGCTCAACAGGCCAAGACCAATGGTCACTGCCAATACCAGCACCAGGAGCATCCACGGCCGGAATGGCCGGCGCTCGACTTGGTGCTGGGACAACTGCAGGTACTCTTCGACATGCTTTTGGTCATCGGGGTTCAGGCGGCTGGTCATAAAGGCCTCGTCAGGTAGACGTTGCTGAATGTGTAGAAGCTACAGGCAGATTCAATGAGCGATGAACGGAGCATAGCCGGTGTCCGGAATGGGCTCGACGCTCACCTTGTCGTCCAGGCGAATGATTCCACTTTGTAACACTCGGGCAGTGATTCCGCCATGTCCGCGCACCGCCTGAAATGTCCCGGGCCCGAGATTGTTCTGAAGGCGCGCGCACGGCTGACACCAGCCGGTGGTTTCAAAGATCGCCTGGCCGATGCGAAAACGCCGGCCCTTGAGGCTGAACAGATTGATACCGCTGATAACGAGATTGCGCCGTAAATCTTCAGGCAGCACCGGTCTGTCATCCGGGCGTCCCATGAGCGAACTGATCACGGCCAGGTGTTCCCACTGAATCAACGTCACCTGTCGCGCGTTGCGCACCCCGGGCCTGGCGCGATCACCGGTAAGTCCGGCCTCAAGTCGTGCTTCGACTGCATCGAGTTCGATCATCGGGGCGTGACGTTCGGGGCGAACACCGATCCATCGAACGCGACCGATTTGCGGGACTTCGGCAATTAGCTCCTGCAATGGACTCACAGGCTGATCCCGACATCGAACACGATGCTTCGTCCCAGGTTGCTGCGCAGAAAGTCCGGTGCATCGGGATGCGCGAACAGCACGCGAGCAAAGGTAGGTCCCACCAGCGACAGCGAGCGCCAACCCTGGCGCAGGTACTCGGTGGGCGGTGGAAAGTGGCTGTTGAGGTCCAGCACTTCGCGCTTGAGGCTGGCGAAGGCAATGATGTCCAGCTCCCCCAGATCCATGCCGCGTTCCTTGTAGTTGTGCGCTTTTTTGCGCAAGGTCGGCGCCAGTCGCAGCAGAAACTCGTTGGCCGGGATGCGCCGGGGCTTGGCTTCGCGGCGTACCAGTTGGCTTAAGGAAAATGCACTGCGCCGACGTTGCAGTTCATCGCGCCACTCATCGTTGAGGCGCCGACCTTCATCAAGCACGAAAAACACTTCAAAACTGGCATCGCGAAACAGCACGTCCGGCGGCTCCCCGGCGGGGGCGAACTCGTCGGCGCGGTAAGGAATGTTCAAGCCTTGCAGCAGGCGCTGGCAGACCCAACGCTCACGCTCCCATTTGCGGGCATTGGACAGGAAAGCGTTGGCCTGCTCGGCCGCGATGGTCAGCAGGCGTAGGTAATCTGAATCATCCATAGGCCCAAGCTTAGCGCTCAAATGTGATCGCAAAGAAAACAGTTTGCCTCGCCAGTGCAATTCCTCGCTCGACATACCCCTCTGCACAAAACGGATAACGATCTGCGCAACGCGGATATTGAGTCGCTTGCGGCATCTCTAGCATCGGCGGTACGGACGTTCGCCGTCTTACCGACGATCTGAAAAACAACAACAAGAGATAAATGCCATGCGCAAGATCGATGTACACGAGGTTATCGACAAGGCTCGATTCAACCGCTTTCACTGGATGGTGCTGTTCTGGTGTGCCCTGATCATCATCTTCGACGGTTACGATCTGGTGATCTACGGCGTGGTCCTGCCGATGTTGATGAAGGAGTGGGGGCTCAGTCCTCTGCAAGCCGGGGCACTGGGCAGTTATGCGCTGTTCGGGATGATGTTCGGCGCGCTGTTCTTCGGGCCACTGTCGGACAGGATCGGCCGGAAAAAAGCCATCACCATTTGCGTGATCCTCTTCAGCGGTTTCACCGTGCTCAACGGTTTCGCCCGAAACCCCACGGAATTCGGCCTCTGTCGTTTCATCGCCGGCCTGGGCATCGGTGGAGTGATGCCGAACGTCGTGGCGCTGATGAACGAATACGCGCCAAAGAAAATCCGCAGCACCCTGGTCGCAATCATGTTCAGCGGATATTCGGTGGGCGGCATGTTGTCCGCCGGGCTGGGTATCGTGCTGATTCCGAGCTTTGGCTGGCAGTCGGTGTTCTACGTGGCGGTGCTGCCGCTGTTGTTGCTGCCGCTGATCATGTATTTCCTCCCCGAGTCGGTGGGCTTCATGCTGCGCCAGGGGCGCCATGAGGAAGCGCGCAGCGTGTTGCAGCGCATCGAACCGTCCTACGCCGCACAGGCCGACGATCAACTGCTCATGAGTGAAGTAAAAGGCACTGGCACACCGGTGTTGCAGCTGTTCCGCGAGGGCCGGGCGCTGCGCACGCTGATGCTGTGGCTGGCGTTCTTCTGCTGTCTGTTGATGGTGTACGCCCTGAGTTCCTGGCTGCCGAAACTGATGGCCAATGCCGGCTACAGCCTAGGTTCGAGCTTGTCGTTCCTGCTGGTGCTGAACTTCGGCGCGATTTTCGGTGCGGTGGGCGGCGGTGTGCTGGGTGACAAACTCAACCTGCCGCGAGTGTTGGCAGTGTTTTTCGCGGTGGGCGCCGTCTCGATCACCTTGCTCGGCTTCAACAGCCCGATGCCGGTGCTGTACCTGCTGATCGCGATTGCCGGCGCCACTACTATTGGCTCGCAGATTCTGCTGTACGCCTGCGCCGCGCAGTTCTACTCCATGACCATCCGCTCCACCGGCCTTGGCTGGGCCTCGGGCATCGGGCGCAACGGGGCCATCGTTGGACCGTTGCTAGGTGGTGCCTTGCTCGGGATCAGCCTGCCGCTGCAACTGAACTTCATGGCCTTCGCCTTGCCGGGTGCGGTTGCCGCCATCGCCATGACCGTGTTCGCCGTCAGCAGTCGACGTAGCGTCCGGCAATCGCTGGCGGCGCCTCAAAGCGCGGTTGGCGAGGTGTCATGAACAAGTTGCTCCGGGATTTTTCCCTGTCGGCAGCCGTGGCGGGATTCATCGCCACGGTGATTTCCTACGCCGGTCCCCTGGTGATCATTTTCCAGGCTGCCGATGCCGCCCATCTGTCGCGGGAGGTGTTGTCGTCCTGGGTTTGGGCGATTTCCATCGGCAGTGCGGTGCTGGGGATCGGTCTGAGTCTGCGCTACCGGGTGCCGGTGATCATCGCCTGGTCCGCGCCGGGCTCGGCGCTGCTGGTGGCGCTGCTGCCGGGGATTTCCATGTCCGAAGCAGTGGGCGCCTACCTGATCAGCAGCCTGATCGTGTTTCTGGTGGGAATTTCCGGAGCGTTCGACCGAATCATCGGCAAGCTGCCGGCAGCGGTTGCGGCCGCGATGCTGGCGGGGATTCTGTTCAGCTTCGGCACCGGGCTGTTCGTCTCGCTGCAGAGCAAACCGGCACTGGTGCTGGCGATGTTTGCCACCTACCTGATCTGCAAACGGCTGGTGCCGCGCTATGCGGTGCTGATGGTCCTGCTGGTGGGATGTTCGATGGCGTTGCTCGCCGGCGATCTGCACCGCGAGGCGCTGGTCATCGGTTTCGCCACACCGGTGTGGATCACGCCGGCATTCAGCCTGAGTGCGACGCTGAACATCGCGCTGCCGCTGGTGATGGTGGCGCTGACCGGTCAGTTCGTTCCCGGCATGGCAGTGTTACGCGCCAGCGGCTACGGCACGCCCTCCAGGCCGATTATCGCCAGCAGTGCCTTGGGCACTGCGCTGTTGGCGCCGTTCGGTTGCCATGGGCTGAACCTGGCGGCGATCACCGCAGCCATCTGCACCGGCCGCGAGGCCCATGAAGATCCCGGCAAGCGTTATGTGGCCGGGGTCGTGGGCGGCCTGTGCTACCTGGTGCTGGGCATCTTCGGCGCGACGCTGGTTTCACTGTTCTCGGCGTTTCCCAAAGAGCTGATTGCGGCCCTGGCCGGACTGGCACTGTTCGCCGCGATTGCCGGCGCGCTGACCGGTGCGATGGCCGTGCCGAGTGATCGCGAAGCCGCACTGGTGACCTTCCTGACCACGGCCTCGGGCATGTCGTTGTTGGGGCTGTCCGCGGCTTTCTGGGGGCTGATTTTCGGCATGGTCACTCACCTGATATTGAGCGCCCGTCGTCCCGCCACCCGCAGCCAAAGTGCTGCACAAAAACAAGCTGTTCCTGTCGATCAATAAAAATAAGAGACAAAACGATGAAACAGATTTCTCCAGCAACCGGTTCCGTGTTGTCCCTGGCTGTCGCCTCGAGTTTTTCCACCGGCGCGATAGCCGCCGAAAAAGGCTTCATCGAAGACACCACCGCCACCTTGCAAGCGCGCAATTACTACTTCAGCCGGGACTACTCCGACATCGTCGGGACAAATCCGCAATCGAAGGCCGAAGAGTGGGCGCAGGGTTTCATCCTCAACGTCAAATCGGGTTACACCCAGGGCACCGTCGGTTTCGGCGTGGACGTGATAGGCCTGCTCGGGCTCAGGCTCGACAGCAGTCCGGATCGGGTCAATACCGGTCTGCTGCCGGTGGGTGATGACGGGCGTGCGCCGAGTAATTACAGCCGTCTGGAGGGCGCATTGAAAATGCGTTTCTCGAAAACCGAACTGAAAGCGGGGGAGCTGCAACCCAACCTGCCGGTGCTGGTGTTCAGCGATATTCGTCTGCTGCCGCCGAGTTACCAGGGAGCGAGCATCACCTCGAACGAGATCGCTGGCCTGACCCTGCAGGCCGGCCACCTGAGTTCAACCAGCCTGCGCAACGAGGCGGGGGATGAAAAAATGCAGGCCATGCTCGGCCATGTGCCGCAGCGTCAGGTCAGCAGCGACGGCTTCAATTTTGCCGGGGCCGATTACGCCTTCAATGAGAAACGCACTTCAGTGAGCGCCTGGTACGGGCAGCTGGAAGATATCTACAACCAGCGCTTTCTCGGCCTCAAGCACAGCGAGCCAATGGGCGACTGGGTTCTGGGCGCCAACCTCGGCTACTTCGATTCCCGAGAAGACGGCAAGAAGCTGTTGGGCAATATCGACAATCAGGCGTTTTTCTCTCTGCTGTCGGCCAAGCGCGGCGGTCACACGTTCTATGTCGGCTATCAGGCGATGTATGGCGACACGGCGTTCCCGCGGGTCTTTGCCAACATCTCGCCGCTGGGCAACGAGGTGCCGACCTACGAGTTCGCCTTCACTGATGAGCGTTCATGGCAGGCGCGTTATGACTACGACTTCGCCGCCCTCGGCGTACCCGGCCTGACCAGTACCGTGCGTTACATCTCGGGCAACAACGTCGACACCGGCAAGGGCTTTGAGGGCAAGGATCGCGAGCGCGATCTGGATATTGGCTATGTCCTGCAGAGCGGCAGCCTCAAGGGCCTCGGCATCCGTGTGCGCAATGCCATGGCGCGCTCCAACTACCGCAGTGATATCGATGAGAACCGCTTGATCCTGAGCTACACCTGGACGCTGCTATGAGCGACTGATCACAGGTTGCTGGTGCAGTTGCCCATGACCTCGTAGGTCACGCGATGGGTCTGGCCCTGATGGTCCACATACACCATGGTCGCCGGCACCACGCCGCAGGCTGTCGCGGTATCCGATACGGAAACCACCTTGGCAATGTCCAGCGGTTGCGCGGGATTGTAAGGGACTGCGGAAGGCAGGTTGTCGGCGGCCATGGCCGTGGTGGCCATGAGGGTCAGAAACAGGCTGGTCAATGTTTTCATTTTTCTGCATTCCGGGTTGATCCTGATGCCTGAATTTTTAGGCATCGGCCTTGCGCGATAAAGATGGCTGGATCTGATTCAGTCTTGCGAAATACGTAACAATCAGCGCGCACTCCCCTGTAGGAGCGAGCACGCTCGCGATGGACGTCAACGATGACGCGGGCTGCCTGACACCCAGCGGTGTTCGGG